>DATLBC010000138.1:0-106917 GCA_035527095.1 Ilumatobacteraceae bacterium
GAAGTTCGCCTGATCGCGAGCGTCCCGTCCACGGTCAAGAAGCGAAGGAGATGACGTGCTGACAGCCGTCGTAACGTCCTCCGGCGCGACGATCGAGGTGTCCTTGTTGGACGCCACGTTCGTCACCGCCGAAGAGGGCAGCGAAGCAGAGGGTCCCGAGAGCGATCTCAACCCGATCTTCCCCGAAGTGAAAGAAGTCGTCTGGGGCTTCGGTGCCTTCGTGGTACTGGCGCTCGCCATGCGCCTGTTCCTGTACCGCAGGGTGCGCGATGGCATGACGGCGCGCTACGACCGCATCGAGGGCGACCTCGAAACGGCCGAAGCGTCTACCACGTCGGCGCGCGCCGACGTGACCGATTACGAGGCACAACTCGCATCAGTGCGCGCCGAGGCCCAGACCCGGGTCGAGGCGGCTCGCGCCACGCTCGAAGTCGAGCGCAACGAGCAGATCGCCGCCGCGAACGGCCGCATCGCGGACAAGCGCGCTGCGGCCGCCGCCGAGGTCGACGCCGCCAAGCAGGCTGCTCGTGGCCAGGTCGAGTCGGCCGTGGTCGATGTGTCCACGCGACTCACCGAACTCGCCGCCGGGCGCCGTCCGGGCGACGACGTCGTGCGACGGGCCGTCGGCGACGCGATGAACCAAGGAGTGTCGGCATGAGCCTGTTCACCGCTGCCACGCTGGCCGCCGGCCGGGTGTTCCCCGGCGCCGAGGAGATCCCCTTCGACGACAAGGGCTACACGACGGTCAATCCGATCCTTCCTCCGTTGAAGGAACTCGTCCCAGGGACGATGGCGTCGATCATCGTGTTCACCCTGCTGGCGTGGAAGGCCGGCCCGATCATCCGCAAGAGCTTGCGGGACCGCACCGCCGGCATCCAGAAGCAGCTCGACGACGCGTCCGCCGCCAAGGCCGCCGCCGAGACCGAAGCGGTCAGGATCCGCGAGGCGCAGGGTGACATCGACGCCGAACGAGCTCGTCTCTACGCCGAAGCCGATGCCCAAGCCGAAGCACTTCTCGCCGATGGCCGGGTTCGCCTTGCCGCCGAGATCGCTGACCTCGAAGCTCGTGGGGACGCCGACATCGCTTCGGCTGCCGGGCGCAGCAGCGACGAATTGCGTTCCGAGATCGCGAAGCATTCGGGAACGGCCGTCGACGCCATCGTGCGCGACACGCTCGACGAGGCTGCGCAGCAGGAACTGATCGAGAACTTCATCGCCCGAGTCGGTGCAAGCCAGGGAGCCGCATCATGAGTGACGACGCAATGATCGAGGGCTACGCCCGGGCACTGTTCGAGGTCGCCCGCGCCGAGGGCACGCTCGACGAGGTCGAAGACGAACTGTTCCGGTTCGCTCGCTCGTACGAGTCGAGCGATGCGCTGCGCAACGCGCTGACCGACGAGCACATCCCCGCCGAGAAGCGCCAAGCGATCGTCGAAGACCTGCTCGGTGGCAAGACCACGACGACCACGATCCAACTCGTGTCGATGGTGGTCGGTTCCGGCCGCAGCCGCGACATCCCCGCGATCGTCGACAGCCTCGTCGCTCGTGCGTCGAGTGCCAAGCAGCTCGATGTCGCCGAGGTCCGCACCGCAGTGGCGCTCACCGACGATCAGCAGGCGCGCCTCAAGGCCGCTCTGGAAAACGCCACCGGCAAGACCATCAATCTCAAGACCGTCGTCGACCCCTCGGTGGTCGGTGGCGTGGTCGCCACGATCGGTGACACCGTCATCGACGACACCGTTCGCACCCGTATCGAACAGCTGAAGAGCCGGCTCTGAGCCGAGCCGCTCACAAAGGAATAGACACCCATCATGGCTGAGCTGACCATTTCTGCCGCCGACATCGCATCGGCGCTCAAGACCAATCTCGACGGCTTCGAGCCCTCGCTCGAAGCCCGCACAGTCGGGCGCGTCGCCGAAGTCGGCGACGGCATCGCCCGCGTGTCGGGTCTGCCCGATGCGGCCGTGAACGAACTCCTCGAGTTCGAAGACGGATCCGTCGGCCTGGCGTTGAACCTCGACGAGTTCTCGATCGGCGCCGTCGTGCTCGGCGACGTCGACAAGATCGAAGAGGGCCAGACCGTCAAGTCGACCGGCAGCATCCTGTCGATGCCCGTCGGCGACGGCATGCTGGGCCGCGTCGTCAACGCACTCGGTCACCCGATCGACGGCAAGGGCGAGCTGGTCGGCACCCAGAGCCGCCGCATGGAGATCCAGGCGCCCGGCATCATGGGCCGCAAGCCCGTGCACGAGCCGCTCCAGACCGGCATCAAGGCCATCGACGCCATGACCCCGATCGGCCGTGGCCAGCGGGAGCTGATCATCGGCGACCGCAAGACCGGCAAGACCACGGTGGCGATCGACACGATCATCAACCAGCAGGGTCTCGGCGTGAAGTGCATCTACGTCGCCATCGGCCAGAAGAGCTCGACCGTCGCCCAGACCGTCGACACGCTGCGCCAGACCGGCGCTCTCGACTACACCGTGGTCGTGGTGGCCTCGGCGTCGGACCCCGCCCCGTTCAAGTACCTCGCCCCGTACGCCGGCTGCGCCATCGGCCAGCACTGGATGGACAACGGCGAGCACGCCCTGGTGGTGTACGACGACCTCTCCAAGCAGGCCGACGCCTATCGCCAGCTCTCGCTGCTGCTGCGCCGCCCGCCGGGCCGCGAGGCGTACCCCGGCGACGTGTTCTACTTGCACAGCCGTCTGCTCGAACGTGCGGCCAAGCTGTCCGACGAGCTCGGTGCCGGTTCGCTGACGGCGCTGCCGATCATCGAAACCAAGGCCGGCGACGTCT
Organism: Ilumatobacteraceae bacterium; assembly: GCA_035527095.1. Taxonomy (GTDB): domain Bacteria; phylum Actinomycetota; class Acidimicrobiia; order Acidimicrobiales; family Ilumatobacteraceae; genus Sva-07. The sequence continues at coordinate 2,800 of DATLBC010000138.1, forward strand.
CGGCGTTCATCCCGACCAACGTGATCTCGATCACCGACGGCCAGGTCTTCTTGCAGGACAACCTCTTCAAGTCTGGTGTGCGCCCGGCGATCGATGTCGGCATCTCGGTGTCGCGAGTCGGCGGCGCCGCGCAGATCAAGTCGATGAAGTCCGTTGCCGGCACGTTGAAGCTCGACCTCGCGCAGTTCCGCGAGCTCGAGGCCTTCGCCACGTTCGGTTCGGAACTCGACGCCATCTCCAAGGCGCAGCTCGAGCGTGGCTACCGCCTCGTCGAGCTGCTCAAGCAGCCGCTCAACAGCCCGATGCCCGTCGAGGAGCAGGTGCTGTCGATCTATTCGGGCACCAAGGGTCACCTCGATGACGTGCCGGTCGGCGACGTGCGCCGCTTCGAGTCCGAACTGATCGAGTACGTCCGCACGACGCACAGTGGCTTGCTCGCCGACATCAAGACCAGCGGGATCCCCGACGGCCTCGACGAGGCGATCGTGGCGTTCAAGCAGACGTTCACCGTCACCGGTGACGGCTACCACGTCGACCCGACCGCACTCGATGTCGACGAGGTCGGCGACGCCACATCCAACAAGACCCTCGCAACGGAGTGATCTAGATGGCTGGCGGTCAGGAGCGAATCCTCAAAGAACGCATTCGCAGCGTTCGGGCGACGAAGAAGATCACGCGCGCCATGGAGCTGATCGCGGCGTCGCGCATCGTCAAGGCCCAGGCTCGCGTGGCTGCCGCCGTTCCCTACTCCGAGCAGATCACCGAAGTCGTCAAGGACCTCGCTGCCGGGGGCGCATCAGCCGACTCGCCGTTGCTGTCGGGTCGCGACGAGATCAACCACACGTGCTACGTCGTGATCACCGCCGACCGCGGTTTGTGCGGCGGTTACAACTCGGGTGTGCAGCGCGCCGCCGAAGGTGAAGTCAAAGCCGACGTACTCGCCGGCAAGGACTACACGATCATCCCGGTCGGCAAGAAGGCCGAGGGGTACTTCCGGTTCCGCGGCTACACGCTCGGCCAGGACTTCAGCGGTTTCTCGGCGCAGCCGTCGTACGACGACGCCCGTGCGATCGGCGAACACGTCGTCGAGCTCTTCGTGTCCGGCAAGGTCGACAAGGTCGAGCTGGTCTACACCCGCTTCATCTCCGCCGGCAGCCAGGAAGTCGTCCTGCGGCCGCTGGTTCCGCTGAGCGCCGACACCGTCGCCGGCGGCGACGGCAAGGCGGGCAGTACCGATGGTTCAGGCGGCGACTACGAGTTCGAACCCGACCCGGCGACGATCCTCGACACGTTGCTGCCCCGCTACGTCGAGGCTCGCGTGTACGCAGCGCTGCTCAATGCCGCAGCCTCCGAGCACGCGTATCGCCAACGGGCGATGAAGTCGGCAACCGACAACGCCGACGAGCTGATCAAGTCGCTGAGCCGCATCATGAACCGCGCTCGTCAGGACTCGATCACCACCGAGATCATGGAGATCGTCGGCGGTGCCGAAGCTCTCGACTCCGGCGACGACGACATTCCCTACTTCGATCTCGGCGACGAGATCTACCAGCAACTGCAACAGGCCGACTCCGGCGCCACCCTCTGAGCGCACACGCGACACCAGGAGAACAACAGTCATGACCATGACCGAACCCACCACGGGAACCGAACGCAAAGACGGCCGCATCGTCGGCATCGCCGGCCCTGTGGTCGACGTCGAATTTCCCCGCGGCGCGCTGCCTGAGTTGAACTCGGCGGTCGAATTCGACATCGAACTCGAAGGCGAGACCGTCACGGTCCTCGCCGAGGTCGCTCAGCAGCTCGGCAACAGCCGGGTCCGGGCGGTCTGCCTCAAGCCGACCGACGGCCTCGTGCGTGGCACGCCGGTGCGCAACACCGGCCACGGCATCACCGTGCCGGTGGGCGACAAGGTGCTCGGCCACATCTGGAACGTCTGGGGACAGCCCCTCGACGATGCTCCAGAGGGCTTCGAGCAGATGGAGCGGTGGGAGATCCACCGCGACGCCCCCGACTTCGACGCGCTCGAGCCGTCGGCTCGCATGTTCGAGACCGGCATCAAGGTCATCGACCTGCTGACGCCCTACGTGGCGGGCGGCAAGATCGGCCTGTTCGGCGGTGCCGGCGTCGGCAAGACCGTGCTGATCACCGAGATGATCAACCGTGTGGCCTCGCAGCACGGTGGTGTGTCGGTGTTCGCCGGTGTCGGCGAGCGCACCCGTGAAGGCACCGACCTCCGTCTCGAAATGATGGAGTCGGGCGTGTTCGAGAAGGCCGCCCTCGTATTCGGCCAGATGGACGAGCCGCCGGGCGTGCGCCTGCGTGTCGCCCTGTCGGCGCTGACGATGGCGGAGTACTTCCGCGACGTTCAGAACCAGGACGTGCTGCTGTTCGTCGACAACATCTTCCGCTTCGTGCAGGCGGGTTCCGAGGTGTCGACGCTGCTCGGCCGCATGCCCGCAGCCGTGGGTTACCAGCCGACGCTCGCCGACGAGATGGGCCAGCTCCAGGAGCGCATCACCTCCACCCGCGGTCGCTCGATCACGTCGCTGCAGGCCGTGTACGTGCCCGCTGACGACTACACCGACCCTGCGCCGTTCACGACCTTCACGCACCTCGACGCGACCACCGAGCTCTCCCGCCAGGTGGCGGCCCTCGGCATCTACCCGGCGGTCGACCCGTTGGCCTCGACGTCGACGATCCTGTCGCCCGAAGTCGTCGGTGACAACCACTACAACATCGCACGTCGCGTGCAGGAGACCCTGCAGCGCTACAAGGAGCTGCAGGACATCATCGCCATCCTCGGTCTCGACGAGCTGTCCGAAGAGGACCGTTTGATCGTGAACCGGGCCCGCAAGGTCGAGCGGTTCCTGTCGCAGCCGTTCTATGTCGCTGAGGTCTTCACCGGTCTCACCGGCGAGTACGTGCCGGTCGCCGAGTCGGTCGAGTCGTTCGAGGCCATCATCAACGGCGAACTCGACGAAGTGCCCGAGCAGGCGTTCTTGAACGTCGGCGGTGTCGAGCAGGTCCTCGCGAAGGCCAAGAAGCTCCAGGAGTCCTGATCATGGCTGAACCGCTCATCGTCGAGGTGGTGTCGCCTGAGGCGGTGCTGTACTCGGGTGAGGCCGACATGGTGATCACCCGGACGCTGGGTGGCGGCGAAGTCGCGTTCCAGTCCGGCCACGCCGCGTTCCTGGGTGCCCTCGTCGAGAACCACACGCGGGTGTTCCAGACCGACGGAACCATCCAGGACATAGCGATCCACCGCGGCTTCGTCGAGGTGAGCGGTACTCCCACGAAGGTGTCGATCCTGTCCGACACGGCCGAGCTCGCGGAGGACATCGACGTCGATCGGGCCAAGGAAGCACTGGAACGCCATCAGCACATGCTGCGCGACCAGAGCCTCGAGTCTGGGCTGGCCGAGATCGCCACCGCCGGCCGCGACCGTGCGCAAGCACGGTTGCGCGCCACCGGCACCACCTTCACCGCCTGAGGATTACATCAGTGGTCAGACCCGCGATGTAATTCCCCCGCCGTTGGTAGGTTCGGCGCATGTCGAGCTACCCGTTCACGTCCGCTCTGGTCACCGGTGCGTCGTCGGGGATCGGCTCCGAAATGGCGCGACAACTCGGCGAGGCCGGGGTGCCGACCGTGGTGGTGGCCCGACGCGGCGACCGGCTCGAGGAGATCGCCGCCCGGTACGACGGCTTCGAGGTGCTCGAGGCCGACTTGCTCACCCACGATGGGCAGGCGTCCACGGTCGAGCGCATCTCGTCGACTGCGGCGCCGATCGACCTCGTCGTCAACAACGCGGGCTTTGGAACAAGCGGTGTCTTCCATGAACTCGACGTCGATCGCCTGTCCGACGAGGTCGAACTCAACGTCAAGGCGCTCACCGTGCTCAGTCACGCCGCGCTCGCGGCGATGGTGCCGAGGGAGCGCGGCTACCTGCTCAACGTGTCGAGCGTGGCCAGCTTCCAGGGCTCGCCGGGGCTGGGCGTCTACGCCGCTACGAAGGCCTACGTCACCAGCCTGACCGAAGCTCTGCACGGCGAGGTGAAGGGCTCAGGCGTCCACGTCACCGCGCTGTGCCCTGGGCTCACCAAGACCGAGTTCCAGGAGCACAGCAACACCACCGGGCTGGCACTCAAGGTGCCCGATCTGGCCTGGACGACGGTCGAGCAGGTGGCGACGACCGGGTTGCGTGATGTCGCCTCCAACAAGACCATCTCGGTTCCCGGAGCGCTCTACAAAGTGGCGGTCACCGGCAGTGACATCCTGCCTCGGTCGATCACCCGCTGGGTCAGCGGCACGATCTCCCGCTGACGTACGCGGTGCCAGGCACCAGGTGTTCGTCAATAGTCGATGGCGGCGAACTCGCGCAGTTTCGAGACTTGGTGGCGGGCATCGATCATGCGGACGGTGCCGCTGCGTGATCGCATCACCAGACTCTGGGTGCGGATGCCTGTCGAGTCGATGCGGACACCGCGGAGCAACGCTCCGTCGGTGAGGCCCGTCGCCGCGAAGAAGCAGTTGTCGCTCTGGATGAGGTCGTCCTGGCCGAGCACGCGGTCGAGATCGAAGCCGGCCTCGATCATCGCGGTGCGCTCGTCGTCGCTCTGAGGGGCGAATCGGGCCTGGATCTCGCCGCCCATCGCCTTCATCGCTGCTGCGGAGATGACGCCCTCCGGCGTACCCCCGACGCCGATGAGCACGTCGGCGCCCGCATCGGGCCAGCATGTCGCCACCGATCCGTAGACGTCGCCGTCGGTGATCAGCCGGATCCGGCAGCCACTCGCTCGGACCTCGGCGATGAGATCGGCATGACGAGGACGGTCGAGGATCACGACGGTGAGGTCTCGGACCTCTTCGCCCTTTGCCTTGGCGACCCACCGGAGGTTCTGCGTCGCCGTGGCGGTGATGTCGATCGCCCCGACCGCATCCGGCCCCACGGCAATCTTCTCCATGTAGTACGACGGACCGGGGTCGAGCATCGAGCCACGGTCAGCTACGGCGATCACGGCGAGCGCGTTGGTCTTGCCCTGTGCCGTGAGCGTCGTGCCATCGATCGGGTCGACAGCAACATCGACATCAGGTGCACTGCCGTCGCCGACGTGTTCGCCGTTGTACAGCATCGGGGCGTCGTCCTTCTCGCCTTCGCCGATCACGACGACGCCGTCCATCGACACCGTCGACAGCGACAGCCGCATCGCTTCCACCGCAGCGTTGTCGGCGGCGTTCTTGTCGCCACGACCGACCCAGCGCGCTGCAGCCAGGCATGCCGATTCGGTGGCTCGGACCAACTCCATCGCCAGGTTGCGGTCGGGCTGTTGGCGTGACGACGTTGTCATGACCTCACGGTACTTCCTGGTGCGCCGGGGAGTCATATGCCGCCGTTGCCGAGCCCGCCCCGAGCGACTCGCGGGGTGGAACAGGACGCAGGACTTCGAGGGGGTGGCCTCCGGCGGTAGCGTTCTGACGTGGCATTCGTCAACAAGCAGTCCGGTGACGAAGCGGAGCAAGACCGCGCGGCATCCGGCGAACCGATCGACTTCGATCCGAACGACCCCGAGGTCGTGAAGGTCCACTACGACGTCTCGGCGTGGAACTTCGACCAGCGCGCGGAGCTGTCAGAAGCCCTTGCCGAGGCCGAGCTACCTCACGCATGGGACGGCGACGAGGTGGTCGTGCCCGAAGTGGTCGAGGCCGACGTCGACGCGCTGTTCGACGAACTCGACAAGATCCTCGGACCGTTCCCGATCGCGCTCGACGACGACGCCGAGTCGACCGAGTTCGGCCTCGACGAGTGGACGGACGCCGACCGTTCGGTCCTCACCGAGTCGCTCGTCGCATCGGAGGTGCCGCACCGCTGGGACGGCACCACCGTCCTGGTCGCTTCCGACGCCGAACATGCCGTCGATGACCTGCTCGATGCGATCGAAGCCGGCGAGTTGCTCGGCGACGGTGGCGACGAAGCGGCGGCAGCGCCGGAGGGGGCACTCAGCACCATGTTCCTCGCCGCTGATCGCCTGGCAAAGGATCCGATGGATGCAAGCGCTCGCACCGATCTGATCGAACTCGCCCCGCTCGTCGACGCCAAGAACCCGCCGTACGGGATGGCCCAGCGTCCGTGGGCCGGCGCGGTGGGCGGTGTCGACGCCATCGTCGAATTGATCGACCACGATGCCGCGACCGGCTCGCCGGGCGACTCCTCCGAGTCCGACATCATCGGTGCCGCCCAGGAACTCCGTTCGTTGCTTCGGCCCTACGTCTGAACGTCGTGCTCCTCGCAGAGATCGAGATCTGGCACACGCGACCCGCTCAGCCGACGCGTCGACTCGCCCTCGGTCACCTGGTGTTGCCCGTCGACCCGGCACCCGGTTTCGGCGGGCTCCTGCTCGGTGCGATCGTGGCGGAGTACCTCTATGGAGTCGAGGACGATCTCGTCACCGATGTGCATCGTCTGCTCGCCTCGATAGAGCGCGGCGACCACATCGTGCAGCCTCGACTTCGTCACCGTTTCCAAGTCGACCGCCACGGTCTGGCCAAGAGCCACCATCGCATGGTCGGCAACGGCGACGACATCTCCTTCGATTTTCGCTCGGTCGGCACCGACCTGGCGCAGGTGCTCGGCGCGATCTACGCCGTGGAAAGGTTCGCCCCCGAGCATCGCCAGCGGATCGTGCCGGTGCTGCAGAAGGCAGCGAGATGGCGTGGCCCGATCGGTCCCGCGATGATCTCCTACCTCGCAGGGTCACAGACCCTGGCACTCGAGGCGCTCGCCGACCCACGGGCATGGGCGCTGGGCATCTTGGGTTTCGAGGTCGGCGGCAAGCCCCCGTCCAAGCGTGACATCGTGACGAAGTTCCGCGAGCGGATGCGCGATGTGCACCCTGACCACGGTGGTGACAGCGTCGACGCCGCCAAAGCGATGAGCGATCTGGCCGAGGCCAGGCGGGTTCTGAGCACCGCGCCGGAGTGATGCCGAAAACGGCGAGCTGATGGCGAAACCGACGGTGCTGCTCTATCCCGGCGCTGGGTCAGATCGCGACCAGCCGAGCCTGGTCGCGATCGAACAGGCGCTTGGTACGACCGCATCGGTCGAGCGGCTCGACTTCCCGTACCGCAAGCAGGGACGGCGGGCGCCGGATCGGGCGCCGAAGCTGATGACGGCGATCCGTGATGATCTCGGATCCGTGCGGCGCCGCCGTGGGCCTGTCGTCATGGGTGGACGTTCGATGGGTGGTCGGATTGCCTCGATGGTCGCCGCCGACGTCGACGACGTCGGGCCGGTGGCCCGACTCGCCGGGCTGGTGCTGATCTGTTACCCGCTTCACCCGCCCGGCAAGCCCGAGCGACTGCGAGTGGAACACCTCGTCGACCTCCACGTTCCCTGCCTGTTCATCTCGGGTACCAGAGATCCCTTCGGGTCGCCCCACGAGTTGAGCGAATGGACGGCGACCATTCCGGCGCCCGTCGAGCACGTGTGGGTGGAGGGTGGTCGCCACGATCTGAGAGGGGCCGAAGCACTGATCGCCTCGACCGTCGCAGGCTTCGTGCAGCGGCTCGCGTGACCGTCACGAGACGCCCGGTGGGCCACCTCGATCGAGTTCGCCCTCGCCGACTGCGTCGAGGTGATGGAGGTCGATCGGCTCGTCCTCGGGGTTGAGTGTCTCGAGCTCGAGGTGGGCGGTTTCGGGATATGCGGTGACCACGATCACCGTCACCACGAGTTGGCACACGCCGAGCAGGCCCATCACCTGGCCGTACGACCAGCCGGCATCGAGCAGCCAACCGGTGGTGAGGAGGCCCCCGATGCCACCGATGAGTGCTGCGGCGGTGATCAACCCGGCGGCTCGGCTGCGGTTTCCCGTGGGGAACAGCTCGGTTCGGTACACCGCAAGTGCCGGATAGGCCGCGCTCGACAGGACACCACCGACCAGTGAGAACATCCACAATGGTGGCCCCCCGACGGTGAAGGCGGCGACGATCGCTGCGGTGCCGAGCGGCAAGGTGAAGGCGATCAATCGGCGGCGCCCACTGGTGTCTGCGACGCGGCCGCCGAGGATGAGGCCGATGCTCGCTGGCGTACCGACGGCGATCGAGAAGAGCCCGATCATGCCGCCCGAGAAGTCGCGGATATCGGCCAAGTAGCGGTTCTGGAAGAAGCTGGCCGGGGCGATGAAGATGTTGCCGATGAAGGCGACCGATGCGATCAGCGCCAGCCGGCGAAGGTTGAATCGCGGGGCTCGGTTGGTCCGCTCGATGTGGGCTACGGTGAATCGGCGCGTCTCGGGCAATCGACGCGTCAGGTCGAGCGCCACGATGCACCAGATGGCCGCCATCAGGTAGACGTAGCGCCATCCGCTCTCACCGATGTCGGCGAAGCGGAGCGAGAGCACGGCGACGCCGGCACCGAATCCCGCCGCCATTGCCAGGATGCTGACCGCGTACGCGCGACTGTTGCGCGGCATCTCCTCGGAGGCAACGACGCCGACGAGAAAGGCGAGCGCGATCCCCATCGGCCGCGCGAGCGTCTGGGTGATCACGAGGATCACGAAGTTCGGCGCGAAGGCGCCCAGCAGCGAGAGCAGGGGACCCAGCCAGGCGACCGCGACGATCACGCGGCGGCGGCCGATGCGGTCGGCGATCACCGCCGCCGGCAGAGCGATCAGGATGCCGGCGCGCACGACGGCGCCGGCGATGCCGATGCCGGTGTCGCCGATTCCGAAGTCGTCGGCGGCGAAGGTGACCGTCTGGGTGAACAACGTGTTGACGAACGCAGCGCTCATCGACGCTGCTGCGAGCAGTCCCACCACCAGGAGCTGCGTCGAGTCGAGACGGTCCGGAGGTGCCCACCAACTCTGGTGTGAGCCTTCGCGGGCGAGGACGCGCCGGACCGGCCACCGGAACAACCACCTGAACCACGGAATCGTCATCGCGTAGCTCGTGGTCTCCACGAGCTCGTGTTCGTCGGGATCGGTGGTCACGGTGCGCTCGTACGCGGTGAATGGGCCGTCTGCCTGCCGGAAGCGGCCCGGTTGGTTCGTCTGGGCCGGCGTGGGCTCCGACGCCTCGAGGACGAGATCGTTGCGGGGGACGAGCAGTCGTTCTCGCTGCTCAGGGGTATCGGGCCAGCGACGGATCAGCATGCGCCCGCCTGACTCCACGAGCCGAGCATACTGGTGGGTCATGATCGAGAACCTCGAGCCCAACTCCGACGCGCCCGTCATCGCGGTGCGCGGCAACGGGCCGCTGTCAGGCACGGTCGTCGTGCCGGGGGCGAAGAACTCCGTCTTGAAGCTGATGGCGGCGACATTGCTCTGCGATGGCACGTTCGAGATCACGAACGTGCCCGCCATCGCCGACGTCACCATCATGGGTGACCTGCTCGAGGCGATCGGTGTCGAGATCGAACGCCCGTCACCCGACCGCCTGCTGCTGACCGACACCGGCGACCTCACCCCGGTCGCTCCGTACGAACTCGTCGAGCGGATCCGGGCGTCGATCAACGTGCTCGGCCCCCTGCTCACTCGGTGCGGACATGTTCGCCTGTCGATGCCCGGCGGCGACGACTTCGGTGCCCGTCCGATCGACATGCACGTGTCGGGTCTCGAGGCGATGGGAGCGACGTTCAAGTTCAGCCACGGCTACCTCGAAGCGTTCGCCAACCGTCTCCGCGGTGCCGACATCACGTTCGACTTCCCGAGCGTGGGTGCCACCGAGAACCTGGTGACCGCGGCGGTGCTGGCCGACGGTCGGACCACGATCGACAATGCCGCCCGCGAGCCGGAGATCACCGACCTGTGCGAGTTCCTGGTCGCCATGGGAGCCCAGATCTCGGGCGTGGGCACGTCGACACTCGTGATCGACGGAGTGGAACCCGGAACCCTGCGGGCCGTCAGTCATCACACGGTGCCCGACCGGATTCAGGCAGCCACGTATTTCGCAGCGGTTGCCGTTGCCGGCGGCGAGCTCGAGGTCGTCGGCGCCCGCGCTGAGCACATGACCATGCTGCTCGACCGCTTTGCGGACATGGGCCTCGACGTCTCGACCATCTCGGACCGCGAGGGCGAGCGACTTCGTGTGGTGGCGCCCGAACGGCTCCGCTCGATCGATGTGGCAACGCTTCCGTATCCAGGAATCGCCACCGACTACAAGCCCCTGATCATCACGATGCTGTCGGTTGCCGATGGTGTCGGCATCGTCACCGAGAATCTGTATCCCGGCCGGTTCCGCTATGTCGAGGAACTCCAGCGCCTGGGCGCCGATGTCCGCACCAGTGGGCATCACGCCGTCGTGCGGGGCGTGCCGAGGTTGTCGGGCGCACCGGTGCGCGCCCACGACATCCGAGCCGGGGCAGCGATGGTCGTCGCCGGACTGGCGGCCGAGGGCGAGACCGAGATCACCGGCATCCACCACATCGACCGCGGCTACGACGACCTCGTCGGACGGCTCGCCGCTGTGGGTGCCCGCATCGAACGCCGCTGAACACCCCGACCGCCACCATCAACCACGTTTGCGTCGAGATTTGGGTGGGCCGCCCCACCCAAACCTCGACGCAAACGTGGTTGGTCAGTCGGGTTCGGCGGGGTTCCCGCCCGGTCCGCGGATCGACGCGGCGTGATCGACGCGGCGTTTTGCGAGCCAGAGCAGCGCCACGATCAACACGATCGGACCGCCGATCAGCAGGACCTCGTCCCACCCGCCCTGATGGGCCAACAGCACGGGGCTCGCCGCCGACAGTGCGTTCACACCTGGGGATCGTACGGGCTGGGCTGATTGAATGGTGCTCGCCATGCGCGAACAGGTCGAAGCCACCATCGAGGTCATCCGTCCGGCACTCCAAGCCGACGGCGGCGACATCGTGTTGCGCGATGTCGACGAGGCCACAGGGCTCGTATTGGTCGAACTGGTCGGTGCATGCGCCGGCTGTCCGTCGTCGAACCAGACGCTCAAAGCGGGCGTCGAACGCATCATGCGGGACCGTGTCGACGGCGTCACCTCCGTGGTCAATGTGGCCGCCGACGAGGCAGCGTGAGGTCATCCACGTGAGTCGCCGCCAACTCCCCGCGCCCGAACTGTTCCAGGCTGCACTCGAGGGTGATCGCAGCTCGCTCGCTCGGCTGCTGTCGCTGATCGAGCGTGGTGACGACGACGCCCGCACCATCGGCCGCCTCGCCTACCCGTTGAGCGGCTCGGGCTACACCGTCGGGCTCACGGGGGCGCCGGGCGCCGGCAAGAGCACGCTGACCAGCTCGATCATCGGTCACCTGCGTGCGCAGGATCTCGAAATCGCCGTGTTGGCGATCGACCCGTCGTCGCCGTTCACCGGCGGTGCCATTCTGGGCGACCGGGTGCGGATGCAGGACCATGCAACCGACCCGGGGGTGTTCATCCGGTCGATGGCCACGCGCGGGCACCTCGGCGGGTTGTCGCTCGCCACACCCGAGGCCGTACGACTGCTCGATGCGATCGGTCGCAAGTGGATCCTCGTCGAGACGGTCGGCGTCGGTCAGGTCGAAGTCGAGGTGGCCGGCAAGGCCGACACGACGGTCGTCGTGGTCAATCCCGGCTGGGGCGACAGCGTCCAGGCGAACAAGGCAGGCCTGATGGAGATCGCCGACGTGTTCGTGATCAACAAGGCAGATCGCAAGGGGGTCGAGGAGACCAGCCGCGACCTCATGCAGATGCTCGATCTGTCGGATCTCCCGCACGATTCGTGGCGTCCGCCCATCATTCCGACCATCGGCTCGACCGGTGAAGGCGTTCCGGCGCTGTGGGAAGCGGTGCTCGCCCACCGCGACTACGCCGAGCAGTCCGGTGATCTGCGCGAACGCCGCGAGTTCCGTCTTGGCGAGGAACTCCGCGAGATCGTTGCCCAGCGCCTCGGGCGGCGGGCGAGACAGATCTGTTCGGGGGAGCGATGGGACGCACTCACCGCCGAAGTTGCCGAACGGGTCACCGACCCGTGGACGGCCGCCGACGAGATGCTCGCAGCCGTCGACGCCTGAGCCGAGTCAGGCCGCGATCACAGCGACAACATCGCGATCGCGAGCGCTATGAACAGCAGCGGGCTCGCGTACGACGTCTGCCGGCGCAAGTGGAGGAGTCGTGTTTTCACACCAGTGCATCGGCGCCGCAACGATGCGCTCAAGTCCAGTCTTCGTCAAGCTGTTCCGACACGTTGCGATGAGTGAATTCGCCGTATGCGGCGGTCTCGCTCATCGCGTGTCCGGGCTGACCCGTTGCGATGAGTGAATTCGCCGTATTCGGTGGTCTCGCTCATCGCCGATTCGGTCGGGCAGCTCGCTCGCGAGCGTCACCGCCCGGTGAAGACTGCCTTGCCGGGGCCGTGCTCGAGAAAGCTGGCGACGCCGGTACGAGCGTCGTCGGTGTGGAAGACCTCGACGAAGCCGGATCGCTCGAGCTGGAGGCCCTCGGCGAGTGATCGGTCGAGGCCGTCGTCGATCACTCGCTTGCAGATCGCCTGAGCCGACAGCGGCCCGGAGGCGACGCCGGCGGCCAAGGCGAGGGCCCGCTCGGTGAGCGCTTCGGGTGCCACGATCTCGTCGGCGAGGCCGATTCGCAACGCCTCCTCGGCGCGCACCTGGCGGCCGGTGAGGCACATCTCCTTTGCGCGGCTCGCTCCCACCAGACGCGGCAGTCGCTGGGTTCCTCCGCCGCCGGGAATGATGCCGAGCAGGATCTCCGGTTGCCCGAACACTGCCTTCTCGGACGCGATCCGGTAGTCGCACGCCAGCGCGAGTTCGCAGCCGCCACCGAGGGCGTAGCCGCTGACTGCAGCGATGACGAAGCGCGGGATCGCCGCAACTGCATCGAGCGCTCCGTGGAATGCCGCGCCGATCGTCGTGGCCTCGTCGGGGCCGCCGAATTGCGAGATGTCGGCGCCTGCGGCGAAGAGGCGGTCTCCGCCGGTGATCACGACAGCGCCGGGAGGGGTGGATGTCAGCTCGGTCGCGACGGACCGGATCTCAGCGAGCAGTTCGGTCGACAAGGCGTTGACCTTGCCGTTGGCGAGCGTGATGAGGGCAACTCCGTCAGGGCGTCGTTCGAGCGTCAGCAGTTCGGGCATGCGACGAGTCTTGCCGATCTGGTCGGCTGCGCCCCACCCGCTCAGGTGGCGACAGCGACGGGGTCGTCGACGTGCAGTGGGCGCTTCAGCGACCACACCGACCGTGACAGCCAGGCGCCGATTCCGACGAACATCAACATGACCACCGCGCACACGAGATAGGCGGTTGTCCGGCCGAAGTTGTCGTACAACGCTGCGGTCACCACGGCCATGATTCCAGCGGACAGCGCCTGCGCCGCGCCCAGCACACCCTGGGCGCCTGCTTGGCGTCCCTCGGGCACCACCATGCCGACGGCGACGCCGCTGCTCGACACCGTGATGCCGTCCGCGACTGCGTGCACCATGGCGACTGCGAAGATCCACGTACCGGTCGGCAGGATGCCGTAGAGCGACATGAACAGCGCCCCGAGCGACAACCCGATGGCGGCGATCCGGAACGGTCCGTGCACCTGTGCCAGTCGCCCGCCTGGCGGTCCGAGCACGATCAACGGCAACGCGAACAGCGTGATGCCGAGGTTCGCGATCCACTCGTTGGTGCCGAGATCCGTGTGGACCACAGCCCACAGGGCGTCGAACGATCCGATCATGACGAACAGCGCTGCGCCGAACACGACGGCTCCGGCAAAGGGGCGGATGGCCAGCAGGTCGACAGCGAGGCGTCGCTTGGGAGGTGTGGCGCTCTCGGCGACCTGCACTCGAGCGACGAAGGGGAGGAGGATCGCCGTGGCGGCCGCTACCACGATGAACGGCGCCGGGATGCCGAACGGTCCGACGAGCAGCGCGGAGATCGCCGGGCCGAGCGCGAAGCCGAAGACGTCAGCCGCAAGCAAGCGGCCCAGGTTCTGCCCGAGGTGGTTCGGGTCGGCGAGGATGACGATTCGGCGAGCGGCGGGCACCGCGGCCCCGATCCCGATCCCGGAGATGAAGCGACCGATCAGGATTGGAGTGAGTGTGGTGCTGAAGCCCATCAGCAGCAGTCCGACGACATTGATGGCAACGCCGAACAGCACGACTTTTCGGGCATGTCCGCGGTCGGCCAAGGGTGCGATCAAGACCTGCGAGAGAAACGCGGCGACGAAGCCGATGCCAATCACGATGCCGAGTGCCGTCTCGCTGATCCCGTAGTCGTCGCGGTAGTCGTCGACGATGGTGAACAGCACGCCATAGCCGGCTGCCAGGCTCGCCATCAGCCCGCCGAAGGCGAAGAACAACGTGTTCGCCGACGGCGGCTCGCGCACGGTGGTCGGCGCCACGTCGGGCGGTGACGTCGTCATCGCCTCGCAGACTACCGAGCCGCACCCCGACGCTCCGGCTCGAATTCGACGTCTGGCGGTGAGCAAAGTCGCCGTATCCGGTCGGCTCGCTCATCGCTGGAGTGGTCGGGGATGTGGCGGTGAGCGAAGTCGCCGTATCCGGTCGGCTCGCTCATCGCGGTGGGCGCCGCTGAGGGCGTTGTCAGCCGATGGTGACGAGGCCCGTGTCGAACGGACCTCGCAGATACGGATGTGTCGGCATCGCGCGAGCGGCAACACCCCAGCGTCCGGCGCGGTCGGGGGTGAACGACGAGCGGAAGTGCCCGTGGTCATCGGCGACCATCGGGAGCACGCTCAGCAGCCCTTCGTCGAATGATCCGTCCGCCAGCAGCGGGCCGTGGAGCAACTGCACGACGACAGCGTTGCGATCGAGCGCTCCCGTTTCGAGCTCGGCGACGACGTCGACGGGCGTGCCGGCAGCGCCGCCATCGAGACCCGAAATCTCATCGAGCAGGGTCACCCTCACGGCGGACCACTTCGAGGTGACGTCGTGCTTCCACGCCGCGAGCTCTTTGGCAGGCTGGCCCGCGTCGGCAGTCATGGTGTTCGTGCCGATCGCCGCCGGTTCGTAGAACGTGGTCACGTAGTCGCGCACCATGCGGCCGGCGATGACCTTCCAACCGAGGGTCGCCCAGTTGGTCTTGATCTTCTCGATCCATCCGTGGGGGAGCCCGTCGTCGGCGCGCGTGTAAAACAACGGCACGATCTCGTTCTCGATCGCTTCGAACGCCGCGTTGGCCTCGCGATGGTCGCGACGGTCGAGGTCGGGATCGTCGTCGAACGACGCGATGTCGAAGCCGTTGTTGCCGTCGGACATCTCGTCCCACCATCCGTCGCGGATCGAGCAGTTGAGTCCGCCGTTGAGCGCCGCCTTCATTCCCGAGGTGCCGCAGGCCTCCATCGGTCGGCGCGGCGTGTTCAGCCAGACGTCGCAACCGTGATACATCGTGCGTGCGATTCCGATGTCGTAGTCGGGGATGAACACGAATCGGTGGCCGACGTCGGCATCGCGGGTCAGGCGATCGATTTCACGGATCAGCGCCTTGCCGGGTTCGTCGGCGGGGTGCGCCTTGCCGGCGAAGACGAACTGAACCGGTCGGTCGGCGTCGAGCAGGAGGCCGCGGAGTCGATCGAGCTGCTCGAGCAGCAGTGTCGAACGCTTGTAGGTGGCGAAACGCCGTGCGAATCCGATCGTCAGCACTCCCGGATCGAGCAGCGAACCGCCGAGCCGTTCACGCACGAGATCGACGAGTTCGCGGCGGCCTTCGTTGCGCACATCCCAGATCTCGCGATGATCGAGATGCCGGACGCGCTCCCAATCGCCCTCGTCGGCCAGGTGCCACTCGTCGCCGATCATCTGCGAGAGCAGCTCGTCGACGCGGTCGCTCACCCAGGAACGAGCGTGGACGCCGTTGGTGACGTGCCCGATCGGCACTTCGGTGGTGGGGAGACCGGGCCAGAGGTCGCCGAACATGTCGCGTGAGACCTCGCCGTGCAGTCGGGCGACCCCGTTCGAGTATGCGGCCAGGCGCAGACCCATGATCGCCATGTTGAACTTGTCGTGCTCGGTCTCGCTCTGTCCGACCGCGATCAGTCGGTCGACGGTGACGCCGCAATCGGCGGCGAACGTCGTGAAGTACTGCTCGAACAGCTCGCGCGGGAAACGATCGATACCGGCGGGCACCGGCGTGTGGGTGGTGAACAGACTGCCTGCTCGCACCGCCTCGATCGCCTCGTCGAAGCCCAGACCCTTGTCGATCCACTCACGGATCCGTTCGAGTCCGAGGAAGCCTGCGTGGCCTTCGTTGGTGTGGAACACCTGCGGGTGGATGTCGAGCGCCCGCAGTGCCCGAACCCCGCCGATCCCGAGGATGATTTCCTGGCGCAGGCGGTGCTGCTCGTCGCCGCCGTAGAGGCGGTCGGTGATGGCGACTGCTTCCGGTGGGTTCGATGGGACGTTGGTGTCGAGCAGATAGAGCCGGATTCTTCCGACGTCCGCCCGCCATACGCGGACGGTGACGGGAACATCGGCGAGGTCGACGATGACCTCGACGCCGGTCGGGTGCAGCCCGAGTGCGTCGGGGTCGATGCGTTCGTTGCGCTCGCGCTGCCAGCCGTCGTTGTCGAGCAGTTGATGAAAGTACCCCTCGGCGTAGAGAAGGCCGACGCCCACCAGCGGAATGCCGAGGTCGGACGACGCCTTCAAGTGGTCGCCGGCGAGCACGCCGAGGCCACCGGAGTACTGCGGAACGGCCTCGGTGATGCCGAACTCGGGGGAGAAGTACGCAACCGACTCGAGCGACGTGTCGCCGTCGGCGGCCCGCCGTGAGAACCAGCTCGACCCGTCGAGCGCCTCATCGAGGCGTTGCTGGGCTCGGTCGAGCTGCTCGACGAACTGCTCGTCTTCGGCCAGCATCGTCCAGCAGGCGGGTGACGTGCGGCGAACCAGGTCGACCGGATGCTGGCCGGTGTCGCGCCACGAACGACCGTCGATCGTGCCGTCGAGGCGGTCGAACAGGCGAGCCAGCTGTCGATCCCAGGCCCAGTGCAGGTTGGAGGCCAACGATTCCATCGCACGGAGCGATTCGGGCACGTTGCTGACGACGGTGAAATGACGAACGGGGCGCATCGAACGGTGACGATACCGACTCGGCGGTTGGCTCTCGGCGGCCCGTGATGTTCGTTCATCTTCCCGTCACCAACCGCAGCGGGCGATCAGGTCGTCAGCACCGGGCCCGCTGCAACGACGTCCTCGTACAGATCCGACGTGGTCCGGGCGATGGCCGCCCAGGCGTACTTGCGTTCCACCAGTGCGCGGGCGTTGGCGACCAGGAGGGTGGCCAGTTCGTGATTGGTCAGCACCTGCTCGATCGCGTCCGCGAGATCATCTGGATTACCCGGCTCGAAGGTGACACCGGCGTTGGTGCCTGTGATCAGTTCGGCGAGGCCACCGGTGCGAGCGACGATCAGCGGAGCGCCAGCCGCGAGCGCTTCGAGCGCCACGATACCGAACGGCTCGTAGAGCGATGGGATGACCACGCATCCGGCTCGGTGCACCAGTTGGCGGAGATCGGCATCGTCCAGGTAGCCGGGCAGCTCGACGATGTCGCTGACCCCTTCGACATCGACCTGAGTCTGCAGTTCGGGCAGGTAGCTGCCACGGCCGGCGATCACGCCGCTGACGTCCGGCACCCGGCGGCGGAGCTCGTGCATCGCCCGCGTGAGCACCTGGAAGCCCTTCTCATACTGCACCCGACCCCATGACACGACCAACGGTTGTCGCGGTCCCGTTGGTGTGCTCGGCGTGTTCGCCGCCCGCCACTGCGCGGGGTCGATGCCGTTCGGGATGTGCACGACATGATCCTGGGCGAGTTCGAACCCGGTGATCAATTGCTCGACGATGAACCGGGTCGGCGAGATCATTCGGTCGGCCTCAAAGGCCAGCCACCACTCGATCGAATTGATGTCGGTGGGGTGCCCGAGCGGCAGCTGGCCGCCGTGACGGACCCGTTCCGTGCCGTGCATCGTCAGCACGAACGGCACGTTGTAGCGGTGGGCGAGCGAGTCGGCGGCCCAGCCGAGCTGCCAGTCGTGGCCATGGACGAGGTCGGGTCGCCAGCCTTCCAGTTCCCCCTCGAATCGGCTGCCGAGCTTCGTGATCGCATGGTTCGCCGACGCGATTCGGGTGACCTCTTCCGACGGTGGAAGCCACGGCAGATCGACCAGCGCCCGCCGGACGCGGACCTGATCGGGCGACTTCGCCGCCAGTTCGGCAGGACGATCTGCGACGGTGAGGATGACGACATCGTGGCCGGCTTGCGCCAGTGCGGTGCCGAGTCCTGAGACGTGTGCGGCGATGCCGCCCGTCGAACGCGGCGGGAACTCCCACGACAGCATCAAGACACGCACGACCGCACACCGTAGTGTCGACCCGCGTGCAGAGCGGCCCGGCAGGGCAGTCCGGTCACGCGGTCGGTGGTGGCGGCCGTACCCTGATGGCGATGGCCAACGTCGCCCGACCGATCGGCGAGCTCGACCTGCACCTGTTCGGCGAGGGCACGCACCGCCGCCTGTGGGAGCTCCTCGGCCCGCAACCGCTCCATGTCGACGCCGACGGTTCGGTCTCGGGGGTCCGGTTCGCGGTGTGGGCGCCGAACGCAGCGTCGGTCGCGGTCGTCGGCGACTGGAACGACTGGACTCCGCAGGCATTGGGCCGGGTCGAGGCCGGGGTTCCAACGGGGATCTGGTCGGCTTCGGTGCCCGCTGCCCGCAGCGGGCACCGGTACAAGTTCGACATCGTTGCGAGCGATCAGCGTGTCGTCCGCAAGGCCGACCCGATGGCGCGGCAGACCGAGCTCCCACCGAGCGACGCCAGCGTGGTTCCCGCGGCCGGCGGCCACGAATGGGACGACCACGAATGGATGGCCACACGTGCCGGGGTCGTGGGGGCGACGTCGCCGATGCGCGTGTACGAAGTGCACCTCGGATCGTGGCGCCGCGGCATCGACACGTGGGATCAACTCGCCGCCGAACTCTCCGATCACGTCGCAGCGCTCGGGTTCACTCACGTCGAACTGATGCCGATCGCCGAGCACCCCTTCGGTGGGTCCTGGGGATACCAGGTGTCGGGTTACTTCGCCCCGACGGCGCGTTTCGGAGACCCCGACGGTGTCCGGCGCTTCGTCGACGCGCTCCATCAGCGCGGGATCGGCGTCATCGTCGACTGGGTGCCGGCGCACTTCCCGCGAGACGAATGGAGCCTCGGTCGATTCGATGGCACCGCGCTGTACGAACATCCCGATCCGCGTCGTGGTGAGCATCCCGACTGGGGCACGTTCGTGTTCGACTACGGCCGCAACGAGGTGCGCAACTTCCTGGTCGCCAACGCCCTGTACTGGCTCGACGAGTTCCACGTCGACGGGCTGCGCGTCGACGCGGTCGCGTCGATGCTCTATCTCGACTACTCGCGTGGCCCCGATCAGTGGGCGCCGAACGACGACGGTGGACGTGAACACAAGGAGGCGGTGGCATTCGTTCGCGAGTTGACCGCAGTCGTCGGCGAGGAGTTCCCGGACGCACTCGTGATCGCCGAGGAATCGACGTCATGGCCTGGCGTCACCCGATCGGTCGACGCTGGGGGGCTGGGGTTCAGTCACAAATGGAACCTGGGCTGGATGCACGACACGCTCGATTACCTGTCGCTCGATCCGGTTCATCGGCGCCACCACCATCACGAGATGACCTTTGCGATGCTGTATGCCTACGACGAGCGCTTCGTGCTGCCGTTGAGCCACGACGAGGTCGTGCACGGCAAGGGCAGCCTCTTGTCGAAGATGGGAGGTGACGACTGGCAGCGCTTCGCAGCGCTCCGGGCGTTGTTCGCCTGGCAGTGGGCGCTGCCCGGCTCGCCGCTGGTGTTCATGGGGTCGGAACTCGCCCCCTGGGACGAGTGGACCGAACAAGGCGAACTGCCGTGGCACCTGCTCGAGGCAGCGGATCACCGGGGAATCCACGACCTGCTCGTCCACCTCAATGGCATGGCCGACGCCTGGCCGGCGTTGTGGCGTCGCGACCTCGATCCTGGCGGATTCCAATGGCTCGACGCCGACGACGCCGACCACTCGATGTTTGCATTCGTCCGCTGGGACCTCGACGGTGCCGCTGCGGTCGTGTGCCTCGCGAACTTCACCCCCGAGCCTCGACCGAGCTACCGATTCGGTCTGCCGTGGGCCGGTCGGTGGGAGGTCGTGCTCGACACCGATGCATCGGCGTGGAGCGGCAGCGGGCATCGCGGCGACGGCACTGCGGTGGCGGCATCGGACGAACCCTGGCAGGCGTGCACGTCGTCAGGGCTGCTCGACGTGGGCCCGATGTCGATGGTGTGGCTCGCCGCTCGATCGCCCGGCTGACGCCCGCCCTACGAGCGAAGCGTCGACCGGATCGTCGCTGTCACGGAGCGATGGTGGTTGTGGCTGTCGGCGTGGCCGGTGGGGTGGTCGCGACGGTCGTCGGCGCAACCCTGGCAGGTGGCGCTGTCGTTGTCGGCGGTGTCGTGGTCGTGGTTGTGGTCGACGTGGTTGTCGTCGTGGCGTTGGGGTCGGGCCGGTTGAACGATGGCAGCGATTCGCGCTCGCTGTACTGCTCGGGTTCCTTGCCGTCGTGACCCCAGACGTAGACGCGATCGCCGCGCTCGACGAGTTCGGGGAACACGTCGGCCAGTGAGTTCGAGATGCGGATGCAGCCGTGCGAGGCGGGCCGGGTGGGCACGTTCTGGGCGCCGTGGATGGCGATGCCGTAGTTGAAGTACCACGGGTTCTTCATCCCGCCGAGCGGGCTCACCCTGTTGCCGTCGTACGAGCGGCGGAACGAGAACACACCGCCGGGTGATTTCGCTTCGGCGCAGACTTGCTTCGTGACCGGCTCGGGGTAGGGGTTGCCGTTCTCGTCGGTGTCGTATGTGGCCGTCTCGCAGAACGTCGCCGGGTCGCCGTCGGCGTCCAGCTCTCCGGAGGAGATGTGGGAGATGAAGATCGGGTCGTTGTCGCGGAACACCGCCATCACCTGTTGGGGGAGGTAGATCTCGACGTGTGTGCCGGGACCGGGTCGTCGTGGCACGAACCTGACCCTCGGGTCGGCCATCTGTTGCCAGACCTCTTCGGTCACGGCTGTCTGGTCGTTCCGGGCGGCGAACTCCTCCCAGGCCTCGTTGCCGATCAACTTCTTGAACGCCCAGACGGCTTGTTGGGTTCCTGTGCCGAACTGGCCATCGGTCGGCCCGGGTTGGAAACCCAGCTCGGTGAGACGCTCCTGGACCCGGCGAACGTCCTCGCCAGTCGATCCTTGTGCAAGCGGGCCGGCGAGCGGTGCTGCGGCCGGGGGCTGTTCCCCTGCCGTGGTGGTCACCGGGATGACGATGCCCTCGGGGGTGTCCAGCTCGGGCTCGCCGGTGGTCGCTTGCGTGGTCGGTGCGTCGGCGTCGACGTCGGTGCCATTGCCATTGACGAAGACCCCGACGCCGACGACGAGCGCGAGCACGAGACCGGCCGCGATAGCGGGAAACCATGAATTGCTGTCAGTGGAATGGGATCGTTGCGGATTCATTGAGGGGGTGGTTGGCAGAGGGGTGAACGGATGGGGGTGTGCAGTCGACGCGCTGGACCGGTCAGGCCGACGCCGCGACCGAACGCAGCGCATCGCAGGCTTGCTCGGGCGGAATGATGTTGATCATCACGCCGGTCCCTCGTTCGAAGCCGGCCTGGGTGACCAGGTTCGGCCAGATGTGGATGTGCCAGTGGTACTGGCCGGTGTGCTGGTGCGGTGCCGTGTGGAATCCGAGGTTGAACGCGACGTCTCCGAGCGCGGCATTGAGGTGGCCGAGGGCGTCACGCAATGCTCGCCCGACCGACTCGAGGCTGGAGTTGGGGGCGTCTTGGAGGTGTGGCTCATGATGCCGCGGCACGATCAGGAGTTCGTAGGGAGCTCCGCTCCAATACGGCGTGATGACGGCCACGTCATCGTTGGCGAACACCACCCGCTCGTCGGCGGCCAGTTCGGCCTCGACGGTGGTGCACAGCAGGCAGCCACCGGCGAAACGGGCAAAGGCCCGCTCCTCGTCGAGGATCTCGCCGGGGACGAAGGGCAGTCCGAGGATCTGGCCGTGAGGGTGCGCGACGGAGGCGCCTGCCTCGCGTCCGTGGTTGACGATGGCCTGGGTGTAGCGAACCTGTGGAGTGGCAGCGTGGTCGGCGAAGCGGTCGCGGAGCACCCGCATCAGCTGCGCAGCGTGCTCGTCGTCGAGCAGGTGGAGACCCGAGCGGTGATCGGGGGTGTAGACGAACACTTCGTGGATGCCGCTCGCCTCGGCCATGACGAAGACCGGCCCGAGGTTGTGGACTGCGAACGCCTCTTCGCCGTCGAACGCCGGATAGCGGTTGGGGATCACTCGCATCGACCAGGTGCCGTCGTGGTCGACGGTTTCGAGGGCGGGTGGCGTCGATTCCTCGTGGCCAGGACAGAACGGACACGGCCGGGACGGATCGTCGTTGACACCGCTGTCGCGCGGTGCGAAATCGTTCGGACGCTCGGCCCGCTCCGCAACGATGGTCACCCACCGACCGTTGAGTGGGTTCAAACGCATCTGGCTCATTGTCATGTCAAGGATACGGCCATCGGGGCCTGGTTATGTGGCACTGTGACCAACCAATCAGGATGGTTGGTCGTTCGGCCGCGTTTCCGGGGTGGCGGCGTCGAGTATCGGTCCGGGCGGCGCCTCGTCAGGGGCCTCGTGTTGCTGTTGTGCCAGCAGGAGCGCGTGGCGGCGATCGAGGCGGTTCTGGTTCCATCGATGCAGACCCCAGCCGATCAAGGACCCGACGCCGAACGCGACGAGTCCTCCAATGCCATCGAGCCAGTAATGGTTGCCGGTGACGACGATGCAGAACAGCGTGGCCGCGGGATACAGCAGCACGAGTGCCTTGACCCACTTGCGTCGCAGGAGTGGCCAGACCGCGATCGCGCACCAGGTCGACCAGCCGATGTGGAGACTGGGCATCGCGGCGTACTGGTTCGAGATCGACGCCATCGTTTCGGAGTCGAACGACCATGGACCGCCGTACTCGGCGAGAGTGTCGACGAAGCCCCAACCACCTTCCGGTCGTAGGTCGCTCTCGATGCACGCGCCGCCATAGCTGATCCGGGCGTCGGTCGCCTCAGCGATCGCGGCGGGGATGGGGCACGGCTCGTCGAGGAGGCGTGGCGGCATCAGAGGGAACCACGCGAAGCCGATGATCGCCAGTGCCGTCATGGCCGCGAGCGAGTTGCGCCACTGGGGAAAGACATCGGCCCGTTTGAGGTACAGCAGGACGAACACGCCCAGCGTGACGATGAAGTGGGCGGTGCCGTAGTAGGTGTTCCAGAACTGGATGAACCATCGGTAGGGAAGGAACCACGACTGGACCGTCTGCTCGTGGAACAGGTTCAGGTTCAGTTCCCACCGGATGATGCGTTCGGCGTTCGTGAAGGCCTGCTCGGGGACGCCGTCGGCGGCGATCTTGTTGGATCCGAACAGGTTGCGCGTCCATGAGTAGATCGCGTAGAAGAGCGCGACGATGAACGCTTCTTTCCACCAGTGCGTCCGGTGTTCGCGAACCGGTGCCGGGGGTGCGTCGGCCACCTGCATCGACTTCGTACTGTAGGCGCGCGTTACGGTCTTGTGACATGGCAGAGATCTCGGGACACGCTGGGCAGCAAGCGGTGGCGGCGATTGCTGCGTATGGCACTGACGTGATGTTCACGCTCAACGGTGGCCACATCTGGCCGCTCTACGACGCGGCGCGCGACCAGGGCATGCGTGTGGTCGACACGCGCCACGAGCAGTCGGCGACGTTCGCGGCCGAGGCATACGCCAAGCTGACCCGACGGCCCGGATTCGCGGCGTTGACCGCTGGTCCGGGCATCACCAACGGCGTGTCGGCGATCACCTCTGCGCACTTGAACGGCTCGCCCGTCGTGGTGCTCGGCGGGCGGGCGCCGCAGGGTCGATGGGGTGCAGGGTCGTTGCAGGAACTCGACCACGTTCCGATCGTGTCGTCGATCACGAAGATGGCTGCAACGGTGACCGATCCCCAGCAGGCGGGCGCGTTGGTGCACGAAGCAGCCCGCCTCGCGATCGAGCCGCACCGGGGCCCGACGTTCCTCGACTTTCCGCTCGACGTGTTCGGTCCGGCGAGCGGAGATGTCCCCGAGGTCGGTTCGTGCGACGGGATGGGCGCAGCACCCGATGACACAGCGGTCGCGTCTCTCGCAGCGCTGGTCGCCGGTGCCGAGCGGCCGGCGTTTCTGGTCGGTTCCGATGTCTACTGGGATGGCGCCTGGGACGAACTCGCTGCTGCCGCAGCGAACCTCGGCGTGCCGTGTTTCTTCAACGGGATGGGCCGCGGGTTGTTGCCTGCGGACCACGAGTTGGCATTCCTGCGTACCCGCGGTCTGCTGAAGCAACGAGCGGATGTGGTCGTCGTGCTCGGCACCCCGCTCGACTTCCGGCTCGGATTCGGCCGGTTCGGCAGTGCCACCGTGGCCCATGCGGTCGACGCGGAGTCGCAGCGAGCAGGTCACGTCGACGTGCTCACGGTGGCAGGGGATCTCCGTCTCACGCTGCGTGGCCTTGCGGAGTACGCCGGCGATCGGGTCGATCACTCCGGCTGGATCGCGGAGCTCCGTGAGACCGAGTCGGCCGCAACCGCCGGCGAAGTCGCGTTGATGGAGGCCGACGATGCGCCGATCAAGCCGAGCCGAATCTATGGAGAGCTGCGAAAGCGCCTCGAACGTGATGCCGTGGTCATCTGTGACGGAGGCGACTTCGCGTCCTACGCCGGCAAGTTCATCGAGGTGTACGAGCCGGGTGGCTGGCTCGACACGGGACCCTACGGATGTCTCGGCAACGGGCTGGGCTATGCGATCGCGGCCCGCGTCGTGCGGCCGTCGTCGCAGGTGGTGCTGCTGCTCGGCGACGGAGCGGCAGGATTCAGTCTGATGGACGTCGACTCGCTCGTCCGGCACGGTCTGCCGGTGGTCATGATCGTCGGCAACAACGGGATGTGGGGCCTCGAAAAGCATCCGATGCAGGCGATCTACGGCTGGGACGTGGCGTGCGATCTCCAGCCCGAGCTGCGGTACGACGACGTGGTCACGGCACTCGGCGGTGGCGGCGAGACGGTGTCGTCGCCTGGCGACATCGGCCCGGCGCTCGACCGGGCGTTCGCAAGTGGTGTTCCGTACCTCGTCAACGTGCTCACCGACCCCGGCGACGTCTACCCCCGCTCCAGCAACCTCGCCTAGCGGTCACGCCGCTGCCCGGCGCCGCCTCACCGGTGGTGTCAGGAGGCGCAGCACTTCGACATGAAGCGCTCGACGTCGACCACGACACGGGTGATCTTGCCTGCCGCGACCAATCCGCCAGGATCGGATGCCGAGACGGTGAACTTCAGTCGGCGTCCGTCGATCTTCTCGAGCACCGCTTCGGCGACGACCTCGGCCCCGATGGGAGTGGGCTGGAGGTGATCGAACTGGATGCGCATGCCGACCGAGGTGCTGCCCGCGTCGAGGGCGCTGGAGATGGCGTTGCAGCACGCTTCCTCGCACAGCGCGACGAGCCGCGGTGAGCCGAGGACTTCAACGATCCCGGAGCCGAGCGCGAGAGCGGTGTCGCCCTCGGTGACCACGAGCTTGGCGTCGCCGCGCATTCCAGTTTCGAGATTCACGGAGGCAACGCTAACAAGCATGCGCGGGTGAACGCACGAGATGTGCCAGGCACGTCGTGTACGTAAGCTCGGCGGCGTGATCGAACGAGACGTCCTACAACGAGTACTCGCCGGCGCAGTCGGTGCCGGAGCCGAGTTCGCCGAGGTCTACGCCGAGGACAAGCGGTCGACATCGGCCGGGCTCGATGACGGGCGAATCGAACAGGTGTCGAGCGGGCGCGATCGTGGCGCGGGCATTCGTGTGGTCGCTGGCGAGACGACCGGCTTCGCCTACACCTCCGATCTGTCCGAGCCGGGTCTGACGGCAGCGGCATCGGCGGCGGCCGCTGCGGCGAGGACGGGCGGCGGTGGTGTCCGAACGATCGCCCTGACCCCGTCGGCGCCACACCGCCCGAACAACGTCGAACGCGACCCGGACACCGTCGCCAAGGCGACAAAGGTCGAGTTGCTGCTTCGGATGAACGAGGCCGCTCGATCGTTCGGCCCCGAGATCGTGCAGGTCTCTGCCGGGTACGGCGACAGCCGCAAGCAGGTACTGGTCGCCAACACCGAGGGTGTGCTCGCCGACGACGAGATCGTGCGCACCCTGCTGCGCGTCAGCGCGGTCGCCGACGGCGACACCGGCATGCAGACCGGCTACCAGTCGATGGGCCACACGATCGGGTTCGAGGTGTTCGACCAGGTCGACGTCGAAGAGCTGGCGCGCGAAGCGGCGCGGCAGGCGATCACGAAGCTCCGCGCCCGACCCGCGCCGTCGGGCTCGATGCCGGTCGTGATCAAACACGGCACCGGTGGCGTGTTGTTCCACGAGGCCTGTGGTCACGGTCTCGAAGCGGATCACATTCAGAAGGGCGCGAGCGTCTACGCCGGCAAGGTTGGACAGCAGGTGGCGTCGCCGCTCGTCACGCTCGTCGACGACGGGACGATGGCGGGGGAGTGGGGCACGCTCGGCTTCGACGACGAGGGCCACATCACGCAACGCAACGTGTTGATCGAGGACGGCATCCTGACCGACTACATGTGGGACTTCCTGCGGGCTCGCAAGGACGGCCGTCCGCAGTCCGGAAACGGACGCCGCCAGAGCTATCAGCACCTGCCGATGGTGCGTATGACGAACACGTTCGTGCTCGATGGGCCCGACGATCCCGACGACATCATCTCCTCGACACCGAACGGGGTGTACGTCGCCAAGCTGGGTGGTGGGTCGGTGAACACGGCGTCGGGCGACTTCGTCTTCGGCATGACCGAGGCGTACCTCATCGAGAACGGCGAGATCACCGAACCGCTGCGTGATGGCAACCTGATCGGCAACGGCCCGAAGGTGCTCGCCGACATCGACATGCTCGCCAACGACTTCGCCATGGGCAGCCCCGGCACGTGCGGCAAGGACGGCCAAGGCGTTCCCGTCGGCGACGGCCAACCGACCCTCCGTGTGAAGTCCCTCACCGTCGGCGGCACGGCATGAAGTGCAGCACGGGTCTGACCCGTGTTGTCATCCGAGGGGCCGAACGGTGAGTCGGTTCGAGAGCGAATTGCAGGTGGTTGCCGATCGCGTGGTCGAACAGGCCGGCGCCGGAGAGCAGATCGAGGCCTTCGTCGCTCGCGGCGGCGAGACCGAGGTACGGGTCTACGAGGGTGACGTCGAGCACTTCGTGTCGGCCCAGAGCGAGGGCATCGGGATCCGCGTGATCCGCGATGGTCGCACCGGCTTCGCGTACGCCGGCACGCTCGACGAGTCGGCGATCGCCGAGGTGTTGGCCGAGGCGCGGGACAACGTGCAGTTCGGCACCGTCGACGAGTGGGCGGCGCTCGCCGAGCCCGACGGCGTGGCGGTCACCGAGCAGTCACTGTGGAACGACGATCTGGCCGCGTACCCGACCGATCGCAAGATCGACCTCGCGAAGGAACTCGAGAAGCTCGCCAGCGGAAGTGATCCGCGTGTGCGCGTCGACGACTCGAACTACGCCGACGCTCACGGTGAATCGGCGGTTGCCTCCACCACCGGGATCCGCATGTCGGGGCGTGAGAACGGCTGCTATGTGTCGGTGTCGACGCTCGCCGACGAAGGCGAGGGCGACGACGCCGAGACCCAGACCGGGTTCGGGTTCTCCGTCGGTCGCTCGCCCGACGAGTTCGACCTCGACCGAGCCGCCAGCGAGGCCGTCGACCGGGCAACCCGCTTGCTCGGTGCCACCCAGCCGCCGAGCCGTCGGGTGACGGTTGTGCTCGACCCGTTCGTCACCGCGCAGTTCCTCGGGGTGATCTCGTCCACGCTCAATGGCGAGGCGGTCGTCAAAGGCCGGTCGCTGTTCCGTGACCGGATCGGCGAGACCGTCGCCGCACCGTTCGTGACCCTCGTCGACGATCCGACCAATCCGAAGGCGTACACCGCCACCGACGTCGACGGCGAGGGCCTTGCCGGGCGCCGCAACGTGCTGATCGAAGACGGTGTCCTGCGCCAGTTCGTCCACAACTCGTATTCGGCTCGTCGGGCTGGGACCGTGTCGACCGGCAATGCGACGCGTGGGGGCTTCGCCGGAACGCCGGGTGTCGGCTGTCTGGCATTGTCGCTCGTGCCCGGGAGGCGCACTCAGGAACAACTGGTCGCGGACGTCGATGACGGACTGCTCGTGCAGCAGATGCAGGGGCTCCATTCGGGCGTCAACCCGATCAGTGGCGATTTCTCCACGGGTGCCGCTGGGCTGCTGATCCAGAACGGGAGTGTGGGTGCCCCGGTGCGAGAGATCACGATCGCGTCGACCCTGCAGCGGATGCTGCTCGACATCGTCGAGGTCGGTGGCGACCTCGAATGGCTGCCGATGCGGTCGGCAGGCATGAGTCTCGTCATTCGCGACGTCACGATGTCGGGCTCCTGAGGCCGAGCGGACCCTCGATGCCTGCCGCGACCCCGGAGGCGGTCGGCCGCCACCCGCACCTCGCCGCAGTGGTGCGCACGGGCCGTGTGCGCGTCGATCTCCACACTCACACCATGTGGAGTGGCGACTCGACGACGACCCCGGAGGAGTTCGCTGCTGCGGTCGACGCGAGCGGGCTCGATGTCGTCTGCGTCACCGACCACAACTCCATCGATGGTGCCGCCGAGTTGCGGGACCGACTTGCCTGCCGGGTGATCGTCGGCGAGGAACTTCGCACTGCTGCGGGCGAGATCATCGGGCTGTTCCTCACCGAACGCGTGCCGATGGGGATCTCGCACATCGAGGCGGCCAAG
This sequence comes from Ilumatobacteraceae bacterium, assembly GCA_035527095.1. Classification (GTDB taxonomy): domain Bacteria; phylum Actinomycetota; class Acidimicrobiia; order Acidimicrobiales; family Ilumatobacteraceae; genus Sva-07. The sequence continues at coordinate 31,696 of DATLBC010000138.1, forward strand.
GCGATTCGAGACCAGGGCGGCGTGGTGTACATCCCTCACCCGTTCGACCCGATGCGTCGAAATCTGAGCGAGGCCGCGTTGTACGAGTTGGCGGAGACCGACCTGATCGACGCCGTGGAAGTGCTCAACGCGAAGACCTCGCTGACCAGCCTCAACCGACGCGCCGCTGAGTTCGCGGCCGAGTTCGGCATCGTCGCCGGCGCTGGGAGCGATGGCCATGTTCCGGACGCGCTGGGGGCCGCATTCGTCGAGATGCCCGATTTCGACACGCCGATGGAGTTCCTCGCGTCGCTCGCCCGGGGTCAGGTGGTCGGCCACCACTGGGACGAACCTCGAGCCTGGACACCGCGCGTCGTCCCGTCCGTCACGTGACTCGGGCCTCGATGCCCACGCGGGCCCGACCCGTGATGTGTGACGCGTGATGTGATCGTCGGTTCGGGGCTGCCGGGGTGTAGACAAGACGACCGTGCCGATCTATCAGGCCATCATTCTCGGCATCGTCCAGGGACTCTCGGAGTTCTTGCCCATCTCGTCCAGCGGGCACCTGTTGCTGGTGCCCTGGTTTGCCGGCTGGGAAGAGATCGACCCGTCGATCAAGAAGTCGTTCGACGTCGCGCTGCACCTCGGCACGCTGGTGGCAGTCGTCGGGTACTTCTGGCATGACGTCAGCACCTATGTGGTCGAGGGCACCAAGCTCGTGTTCCATCGCAAGGTGCCGCCGACGACGGACGGCAAACTCGCGTGGCTGTTCGTGCTCGCCACGCTGCCCGCGGCGGCTGTTGGTGCGTTGTTCGAGGACCAGATCGACAATCGCCTCGGCACGCCCGTGATCATCGGCATCTCGCTGATCGTCTTCGGCATCGTGATGGCGATTGCCGACCGCACGCTCGGCCGCCGAAAGGTCGAGGACTTCCACGCCAAGGACGCATTGCTGGTCGGCGCGGCACAGGCACTGGCACTCAACCCCGGCACCTCACGGTCAGGGATCACGATGACCGCCGGGCGATTCCTCGGGTTCGACCGTGACGCGGCGGTGCGCATCAGCTTCGTCATGTCGATTCCGGTGATCTTCGGCGCGGTCGTGTTCAAGGCCGGGGGTCTGATCAGCGATGGCATCCCCGAGGGATTCGCGGTGCCGCTGGTTGTCGGCATCATCAGTTCGGGACTGTCGGGTTGGTTGGCCGTGTGGGGAACGATCCGGATCGTGCGGACGCACAGCTTCATGCCGTTCGTGATCTATCGGATCGTCCTCGGCGTGGTCGTGCTGGTCGTGGCCGCCACCAGCCTGCGTTGACGCCCAACCTCACGGCACATAGAGCAGGCTGGCGATGCCCTGCTGGGCGGCGGCCGCGACGATCGGGCCGTCGCGTTCGTTGACTGCCACGAAGACGACGTCGTCGACCACACCGGTGACCATCGCGGCCTCGGCGAGGAGGACACCGTCGGCACTCACCTTCACGGCAAGCCCGGCGTCGACGCTGCGGGCAAGCGGGTCGGACACGGCAACGACGATGGTCCCCGGCTCGGCCAACGCCGCCGGCCCGGTCCGGCTGCTGAGGTCGAGGTCGGTCAGCACCTCGCCGATTGCGAGGCGTTGCCGGACGACGGCCCCGTGGGGAATCTTCTCGAGCGTCCCCTCCGGCAGGGCGGCCAGCGGGAGCGCGACAGGTTCGGCATCGATCGGATCACCGGGTTCGTGAGATCGGCTCGCAACCAACACGGTGCGAGTCGTGCCCCACCGGTCGCGTGCGGTGGCGATCGACGCCATCTGGCCGTACACGGTCAGTGCAGCGACGCCGGCGAGGGCGGCCACGACGAGCCAGTAGATCCAGGGGCGTCTGGCGAGTACGAGTCGGGCTCGGGCCGCGACGTGCATGGGGGTCTCCTCGGATCGGCGGGCGATCGGAGGGAGTCGGTCGATGCCGACGCTATCGAGGTTGGAGTGCGTTCGTCAGGTGGTGGACGAGGAACTCGCACCGCTCGATGAGGAGCTCGAGCTGTCGGACTTCGTCGACGACGAGGAACTGGTGTCGGACGACGAGGAACCGCTGTCAGACGACGAGGAACCGCTGTCAGACGACGAACTCGAGCCCTTCGAGTCCTTCGAGTCCTTCGAAGTCGTCGATGGAGTCGTCGACGACGACTTCTTGCCGCGGTTGTCGGTCTTGAAGAAGCCGGAACCCTTGAACGTGACACCCACGGGTGTGAAGACCTTCTTCACGGGGAGTACCTCGCCGCTGTCGGGATGGGCGATCTCGGTCAGGTTGTCATCGTGGAAGCCCTGCTGGACCTCGATGGTCTCGCCGGTGTCGACGAACTTGTAGACGTAGGTTGGCATCGAGCGAAGAAGGATATCGTCCAAGCCATGCAGGTGCGCAGTGCTGTCATTCCCGCCGCTGGTCTGGGGACGCGCTTTCTCCCCGCCACCAAAGCCGTGCCGAAGGAGCTGTTCCCGATCGGCGACCAGCCTGCCATCCAGATCGTGATCGACGAGGCGCTCGGCGCCGGTTGTGATCACATCGTGATCGTCAGCAGCCGATCGAAGCCGGCGATCGATGCCTATTTCTCGCCCGATGCGGCGTTGCTGGACGCGCTCGAGGCCAAAGGGAAGTCCGACACAGCAGAGCGTTTGCGAGCGATCGGGCGCGACTGGCGTGTCGACATCGTGTACCAGGACGACCCGAAGGGACTCGGCCACGCCGTCGGTTGCGCCCGCGAAGCCGTCGGCAACGAACCGTTCGCGGTGCTGTTGCCCGACGAGCTGATGTCGAGTTCTGCGGTGCTCGCCCAGATGAACGGAGTGTGCGCGGCGACCGAGGGCAGTGTGGTCGCGGTCGTGAACGTGCCCCGCGAGCAGGTCAGTGCGTACGGCGTCATCGAACCAGCGGGCGAACTCACGCACGATGGGGTGATCCCGGTGCGGGATCTCGTCGAGAAGCCGGCCCCCGAGGATGCACCCAGCAACTTCGTCCTCACGGGACGTTACGTCCTCACCGCTGATGCATGGAACGAGATCGAGGCGCTCACGCCCGGCAGTGGCGGCGAACTGCAGCTGACCGACGCCTTGCGTGCGCAAGCAGCGCGCGCGCCCTTCCACGCCGTCGTGGCTGACGCGAGCCGCCTCGACACCGGAACGCCGCTGGGGTTCCTCACCGCCTCGATCGAACTCGGGCTGGCGAACCCCGAACTGGGTGCGGACCTGCGCGACTTCCTCCGCCGTCTCCACCTCTGAGACCCGCCGTCGGCCGGCTCAGAGTCGGCGGTAGGCGTCGGGTTCGTCGTGGACGAGGCCGTATTCGTCGACGTCGAACTCGGTCCGCTCGCCGGTCGCGAGGATCGTGCGACGGAATCGGCGGGCGGTGAGTCGTTCGATGCGTTGCTCGATGGGCACCACGCCGAGGGTGTCGACGTCGACGGCCGCCATGGTGGACACGGCGCTGTCACCGACGGCGAGTGACAGCCGCCGGATCGCGACCGACGTCGTGAATGGTGTGACCCCGAGGTCGACGTCGGTGCATCCGGTCAGATCGTGGCGGTGCGCGCCGTTCATCTCGCCCCAACGCCCCGTTCCGTCGGCGCCGAGCCACAGGTCGGGCTCGTCGAGGTCGCGGAACAGCAGGAACTGGCGAATCTGCCAGGTCGCCGACAGCCGCAGCACATACATGACCGTCTCGCGACCGACCTCTCCCGTCGCAGTCCACCCCTCGTTCTCCCAGCGCAGTGTCAGCGTCTCGAGATGCTCGTGGTCCCAGGTGCGCCACCGGGCGGTGTAGCCGTCGGATGGAAAGGCGGTCAGCGAGTCGGACACGGCGCCCCACGCTAGAGGGATCGAGGCACGCGGCTCGCGGTGCCGGACCGCATGCTGTCAGGGCCCGCGGCCATCCCGCCGCCGTCCCGCCGCCGTCCCGCCGCCATCCCGCCGTGCGGCGCGGGCCCGCATCGCCTCGTGTCCGCCGACGTCGTGTACGCCGGGACGGAGGGGCGGGCCGTGGGCTACCTTGCCTGCGTGACCCCGCTGGAGGACGCCCAGGCGTTCGTGCTCGAATCGTGCCCGCCACTCGCCGCTGTCGACGTCGACCGCCTCGACGCGTCGGGGCTCGTGCTCGCCACTGCGGTGATTGCCTCCGAGGTCGTGCCGCCGTTCGACAACTCCGCCGTCGACGGTTACGCGGTGCGGTCCGAGGACGTCTCGAATGTGCCGGTCGAACTGCACGTGACCGACGAACTCGCTGCGGGAGCGGCGCCGACGAAGGCCATCGGCGCCGGTGAGGCCATCCGGATCATGACCGGCGCACCCATGCCCGACGGCGCCGACGCCGTGGTCATGGTCGAGGACTCCGAGCGCGTCGGCGACCACGCAGTTCGACTCACCCGGTCGGTCCCGGCAGGTGCCGCGATCCGGCGCGCGGGCGACGACGTGCAGATCGGCGACGAGCTGTTCTCGGTTGGCACAACGATCACGCCGGCCGTTGCAGCGGTGCTGGCGAGTGTGAATGCGACCCGGGTCGAGGTGCATCGTCGGGCGCGGGTCGCGGTGTTGTCCACCGGTGATGAACTCGTCGACGACGGGTCGCCGCTCGAGCTCGGACAGATCCGCGAGAGCAACAAGACGATGCTGGCGGCCATGCTCGCAGACGTGGGGTGCGACGTCGTCGATCTCGGCGTCGTCCGAGACGACGAGGCCGAGCTCGAGCGGGTGCTTCGATCAGCCGCCGCCGACTGCGATGCGATCGTGTCGAGCGGTGGGGTGTCGATGGGTGACTACGACGTGGTCAAGGCCGTGCTCGGTCGGATTGCCGACATGACGTGGATGCAGATCGCGATCAAGCCTGCCAAGCCTTTTGCGTTCGGGCGTCTCGATGGAACCCCGATCTTCGGTCTGCCGGGCAACCCGGTCAGCTCGCTCGTGAGCTTCGAGCTGCTCACGCGCCCGGCACTGCGAAGGATGATGGGTCACCGTCGACTGACACGCACCAGCATGGTGGCGGTCGCCGACGTGCCGCTTGCACGCAGCCGGGACGGCAAGGTCCACTTCATGCGGGTCAACGGTGAGTTCGGTGACGACGGCCGATACCACGTGCGCCCACTGAGCGCTCAGGGAAGCCACCAACTCGCTGCCACCGCCCTCGCCGACGCGATGGCCGTGGTCCCCGACGGTGACGGCATCCCCGATGGCGCCGACGTCGCCGTCTTGCTCCTCCACGGCAACTGACAACGTTCACCGTCTGTTCCGCGAGCCCAGGGCTGTGGGAACCGGTGGTTGGTCAATAGGCTGAACGAATGGCTGGGGGGAGCGAACACGCACACGACGCGTTGATCGATCCGTTCGGGCGTCTCATCGAAGACCTGCGGATCTCGATCACTGATCGCTGCAACTTCCGATGCACCTACTGCATGCCCGAGGAGGGGATGAAGTGGCTGCCCCGCTCGGAGGTGATGACCTTCGAGGAGATCGAGCGCCTTGCACGGATTTTCGTGCAGCGCTATGGCGTTCGCGGGATCCGTCTCACCGGCGGCGAACCAACGGTTCGTGCCCACCTGCCCGTCCTCGTCGAGAAACTCGCCGCGATCGAGGGCCCGAACGGCCCCGTCGACCTCGCCATGACCACGAACGGCGCAACGCTGCGCGTCGTGGCGCAGACGTTGCGTGACGCGGGCCTGCAACGCGTCAACATCAGTCTCGACACGCTCGATCGCGCCAAGTTCCACCAGATGACACGGCGAGACGAACTCGAACACGTGCTCGACGGCATCGTCTCGGCGCAAGAGGCGGGATTCGCCCCCGTCAAGGTGAACGCCGTGATCGAACGGGGGGTGAACGACGACGAGATCGTCGGTCTGGCCGAGTTCGGACGCGCCCGCGACGTCGAGGTGCGCTTCATCGAGTTCATGCCGCTCGACGCCGACGGCCACTGGATGAACGACAAGGTCGTCGGGCAGGACGAGATCGTTGCCGTGATCGACGCCGTGTACCCGCTCGAACAGCTGCCCGCTCGCGGCGCGGCGCCGGCTGACCGGTTCCGCTACCGCGACGGTCGCGGAACGATCGGTGTGATTCCGACCGTGACGAAGCCGTTCTGCGGCGACTGCGACCGCGTGCGCCTGACGGCCGAAGGCCAGTTCCGGACGTGCCTGTTCGCCACGCGAGAGTTCGATCTGATGGCCGCGATGCGTGCTGGTGAGTCCGACGACGAACTCGCCGTGCGGATCGAGGCCGCAGTCGCCACGAAGTGGGCCGGCCATCGCATCAACCAGGTCAGCTTCGTACGGCCCGGCAAGTCGATGAGCCAGATCGGCGGCTGATCACCTCGCAGGTCTGCCCGCTGATGTGATCAGAGGGCGGGGAAGGCGCGAAAACGGTCGGCGACCGCAGTGTCGCCGAGGATTTCCACCGGGCCGGCGTCGCGGCGCCACAGCCACAGCAGCAGGTCGTTGGCGCGGCCGCGCACCGCGGCATCGCCCTTCGCGTGTTCGCGGGTGAATTCGATGCGGGACTCGCCGAGGTGCGTCACCAACCATTCCCCGTTCGCCGCCGACCGGTGGTCGCTGCCATCGTGGCCGCCGGTGTCGGTGTCGGTGCAGTGCAGATGCACGCTGCCGCCGACGGGTGCAGCACCGTCGCTCACCCGGCCCGCTGCAAACCACATCAGGAACTCGTCGATGCCGTCGGCGGCCACGGCGGTCGGGATCTCGTACGGGATACCGACCGCGTTCGCTGCATCCCAGCGGTGCACGGCGGTCTCTTGCGTCATCCGACGCTCCACCCAGAGCTCGGGCTGATTCGAGCCGGTCCACGTCCACACCTCGGTGTGGTCGCTCGTCCGCGCCAAGGCGGAGAACATCGCCGTGTGTGCCGCCGTGACCCAATCGAGCAGCAGGTCGTCGCTCGGTCGCATTGGCTGGCCAATCGCCTGGACGCCGTCGAGCGTGGTGATCCCCTCCGAGACGATCCGGCCCCAACGGTTCCACACCCCTCCGAGGTGCCAGGTCAGATCGCCCAGGTTCCAGCCCGGACACGACGGGACGGGACGGTCGAACCCGTGGTCAGCGACCATCTCGAGGAAGCGGACGGCATCGGTGCGCAGGTGCGTGTGGGGATCGTACGGGAGTTCGGAGGGCGACGAGGCAGCGGCAGCGGACATCGGCGAGACGGTAGCCCGGGCCGCGGGTCCCTCGCACGCCCGGCTAACGTGCGGGGCCACATGAGTGATCTGTCGTTCACCCACCTCGACCCGCTCGGCCGCGCCCGGATGGTCGATGTCACCCCCAAAGAACCCACGCACCGCCGCGCGGTTGCGCGCTGCAAGGTGTTCATGAAGCCCGAGACGACGGCGGCGATCGCCAACCGTGAGGTGAAGAAGGGCGACGTGTTGTCCGTGGCGCGTGTCGCCGGCATCCAGGCGGCCAAGCGGACGTCCGACATGATCCCGCTGTGCCACCCGCTGCTCGTCGGGGCGGTGTCGGTCAACTTCGAGATCGGCGACGACTTCGTCGCCATCGAAGTGCACGTCGACACCGTCGACCGCACCGGCGTCGAGATGGAGGCGCTCCATGCGTGCAGCACCGCGGCGCTCACCGTGTACGACATGTGCAAGTCGGCCGACCGGGCAATGGTGATCGGCGAGCTTGCGCTGTGGGAGAAGACCGGCGGACGATCGGGCGTGTACCGCCGTCGTGACGGCGACGACGGGGCCAGCGGCGATGGTCGATCGACGTGACCGACGTCTCACCGTCGATTGCGTTCGCCGTCACAAACGTCGTAGAATTGTTACATTGTGATCCGGCCGTTCGGGTCGTCACTCGTTCGGCCTCCGCCCACACCATCCTGACTGCACGCACTCGACACTGACTCATGCCACAACTCGTTCTTCTCGTCGTCGCCGCCGCTTGGGTGGCCGTGTTGATCCCGCCGATGCTGCGTTCCCGGGTCGACAACCGGCCGAACTCGTCGGTCACCGACTTCCGCCGCCAGCTCAGCACGCTGCAGAGCTCGTCGAACCCGCGCATGGGCACCATCGGGCGCCCGTTGGCGCCGTCTCCGCTCCAGCGTCCCGCCGCGGCCGGCCGACCCGGCCATCCCCACCACCGCCAAGCGGCTCTCCACGGGTCGACGGCGACGCGGCAGCGCACCGCCGGCGCACGCCAGTCCGAACGCGCTGGTCAGGCCACGTTCCGCACTCACGGCGGCGAACCTGCGCACCGACAGACGCACATGGAGCGGCCGAATCAACCAGCGCACTCGCCCGGCCCCCGATCCGACGTTCGTCGTCGGCGCAGCAACGTGCTGTTCCTGCTCATCATCAGCACGGCGTGCACACTGTTCTTGGCCGCAACCACGTCGTCGACCGCGCTGTTGTATGCGTTTGCGCTGTCGTTCCTCGCCCTGTGTGGCTACGTGTACCTCCTCGCCCAACTGCGCCAGCGCGAATCGTCGGGCTACGGCGACGGCTGGCTCGACCAGCGCTGATCGCCCGCTCTTCGAATCGCAGCGCCGACTCGCAACGTCGGCCGGTACACTCCTCCGAGCCTTTGGGGCTATAGCTCAGTTGGTAGAGCGCGTCGTTCGCAATGACGAGGTCAAGGGTTCGATTCCCTTTAGCTCCACACGTTGGATTCCGGGTGGTCCACGACTCCCGATCGCACCCTCCGACAAGAGCTCTCGGGCCCCGTCAGCGTCGTCTCGAGATCGTGGCGCGTCGCTGCGGTACGGTGCCGACCGTGACGGACTCGCCGACCGACCTGCCGGACCACGTCGCCGAGAATCGGCGCTACTGGGACGCCGGCGCGCCGCAGTGGGCGGCCCCCGGCGAGCGGCCTGGGCACAAGCAGAGCCGACATGGGGGATCTGGGGTGTCCCCAACTCGGATCTGGCATTGCTGCCGCCCGGCATGAACGGGCAGCGGGCGATCGAGCTCGGCTGTGGCACTGGCTACGTGTCGGCGTGGATGCGACGCCGGGGCGCGTCGGTGTACGCGATCGACAATTCGGCCGAGCAGCTTGCGACCGCCCGTCGGCTCGCCGCTCTGCACGATCTCGTCGACATCGAGTGGGTCCACGGCAACGCAGAGACCGTCGACCAGCCCGACGGTTCGTTCGACTTCGCGATCAGCGAGTACGGCGCTGCGATCTGGTGTGACCCCGACGTCTGGATTCCGGAAGCACACCGGCTGCTGCGCCAGGGTGGTCGCCTCGCGTTCCTCGGAAACCACCCGTTCGGGATGGTGTGTACGTCGCCCGCCGGCGATGGGCCCGCCGGGCGCACCCTCGAACGCGACTACTTCGGTCTCGGTCGACTGGACTGGACCGACGCGCTCGACGACCCCGGTGGCGTCGCGTTCAACATGGAGATCTCGTCGTGGTTGCGCCTGTTCCGCACGACCGGTTTCGATGTGCTCGACTATGTCGAGATCCAGGCGCCCCCGGCGTCCGAGGGGTTGAAGTACTGGGTCGAAGCCGACTGGGCGAAGCGGTTCCCCTCCGAGCAGGTGTGGATCCTCACCAAGCGCTGAGGACGTCTTCGTCGGCCTCGGTGAGGAGCTTGGTCAGCCGACCTGTCGCGCGGCCTCTCGAAGACGGAATCGGGTGTTGACGTGCTGACGCTCGAGTATCTGTTCGAGCGTCTTGGTGGCCTGGACGATCGGACGTTCGGCGAAGAACTTCGTGGTGTCGTCGACCAGCTCAGGCGTCGACAGAAACGTGATCGAGTCGATCATCCGAACGATCGTGTTGCTCGGGAACCGGTCGAGCGCCTCGTCCCAGTGATCACGAACGAAGGCCCATGCGGCCGGACCGTGACGACGGTTGGCGATCGTCGCTCGTAGCAGGAACGGCGCGTTCTGCGTTCGTACGTCGGGGCCCATCGCGAACTCGCACGTCGACAACACGAGGTCCTCGTCGTCGAACTCGGCGAGCGCATACAGGTGGCGCAGTTGCTCCTGCGGGGTCGACGCGGTCAGGAACCGTGACCGCATGTGGTCGTAGGTGTCTGCATCGCCCGTGGCGGCGACCACTGACGTGGCCGCCGCCGTCAGCTCGGGATCAACGGCCGTCGGGTCGTTGCCGGCAGCCTCGAACCATTCGCGACACTGCGCCTGAACGCCGACGTCGTCGCCGAGCACTCCGACGAGTCCGACGAGCAGACCGCGCAGCTTGCTGGTGAGATCGGTCTCGTCGCCGGCCGGCTCGCCGAGTGCCTCGAGCGCCGGCGTGGCCAGGGTGCGCACCTGCGCCTGGAAGGCGGTGCGATCGGGGCCGTCGTCGAGGAGACGACCGAGCCCGCGCAGCGCTATCGCGATCGCCTGCCACACGCTGTGTTCGCGTTCGGATGCGAACGCGTGGAGGAACTCGAGCAACTCGGGAGTCGACAAGCGACCCGCCAGGGCGGCGGCCCAGGCGTCATCGACGAGGTTGTACCGCTCGAGCGTCGACAGCGATGCGATGGCCGTCGCATCGAGGCGGGCGCGCAGCTCGTCGCTGTAGGCGACGCGATAGAAGCCGTGGCCGCCGGCGTTGACCACGATCGGCTGGGATACATCATCGAGCGTTCCGATCGGCAGCGAAGCGGAGTCCCCGTCGAGGAGCAGGGTGGTCGTGTCGTCGCCGACTCGCACGTGGATCGGAATCGCCCACCGCTGGCTGTCGGCATCCGGGCGGGCGGCCGCGTCATCGAAACCGAACCGGTGCTGACGCAGCTCGAGCGCCCCGTCGATGATCGACGCGGTCACGAGCGGGTAGCCCGGCTGCCAGATCCACGAGTCCATGATCCGCCGCACCGGGTCGCCCGAGGTCGCCTCGATTGCGTCCCAGAGATCGTTGGTTTCGGTGTTGGCGTAGCTGTGCAGCTCGAGGTAGTGGCTGACGCCTGCACGAAAGCGGTCGGCGCCGAGGTACTGCTCGAGCATGCGGAGCAGCGCGCCACCCTTCTGATAGGTCAGCACGTCGAACATGCCATCGCAGTCGGCCGGTGACCGCACCTCGAATTCGACCGATCGCGTGCTGGCCAACGAGTCGGTCTCGAACGCCGCACTGCGCTCGACACCGAACGCGGTCCAACGTTGCCAGTCCGGGCGGTACGCGTCGCAGGCCGCGACCTCCATGAAGGTGGCGAACGCCTCGTTCAACCAGATGCCGTTCCACCAGCGCATCGTGACCAGGTCGCCGAACCACATGTGGGCGAGCTCGTGGGCGACGACGTCGGCGACGAGTTGGCGCTCGTTCTGCGTGCTCGTGGCCGGATCGACGAGCAGCAAGCTTTCGCGGAACGTGATGCAGCCGAGATTCTCCATCGCCCCCGCGGCAAAGTCCGGAAGCGCAACGAGATCGACCTTGGCGCCGGGATATGCGATGCCGTAGTACTTCTGGAACCAGCGCAGGCAGAACGCGCCGACGTCGAGTCCGAAGTCGGCGAGGTGCCCCTTGCCGGGGACATGGACGAGCCGCAGCGGCACGCCGTCGACGTCGATGATGTCGGTGGTCTCGAGCCGGCCGACGACCAACGCCACCAGATAGCTGCTCATGATCATCGTGTCTGCGAAACGGATCACACATCGACCGTCAGCAGTCGTTCGTTCGACTTCGGGCGCGTTCGAGATCGCAGTCAGGCCCTCGTCGACGTCGAGCGTGATCGCGAACACTGCTTTGAATTCGGGTTCGTCCCAGCACGGGAAGGCGCGGCGGCAATCGGTGGCCTGCAATTGTGTCGTAGCGATCACCTGCTCGGTGCCGTCGCCGTCGACGTAGGTGCTGCGGTAGAACCCGCGCAGCTTGTCGTTCAGTACGCCGTCGAACTCGATCGTGAGCACGCTCGTGCCGGGCGCCATCGGGACGAGCGGAGTGATGAAGAGCCGCTCGGTTGTCGGATCGAGGAGCCACGTGGCTCCGGCGCCGTCGACCTCGCAGCGGGAGATGGAGAGCTCGTCGGCGTTGAGCACGAGCGTCTCGGTCGTCTCGTCGACGTTCAGATCGATCCGTACCGATCCGCTGAACGTCGCCTCGCCGAGCGACGGTCGGAGCCGGAGGTCGTAGCGGGTCGGCCGCACCGCGGTGGGGAGGCGGTAAGGATCGAGTTCGTTCGGCGAGACAACCATCGACGTGAGGGTACCCCCGGTAGCGTGGACCCTCGTGTCCGACCTGACCCGACGGTTCTCCACCGGATCCAGCGCCACGCCTGCGCGATTCGACGTGGTCGGCATCGGCAATGCCTTGGTCGATGTGATCGCTCCCGCCGAGGATCACTTCCTGCAACGCCACGACCTCGTGAAGGGGTCGATGACGCTGATCGAGACCGAACGGGCCGTCGAGCTGTACGCCGCTCTCGACCGCGCCGTCGAGATGAGCGGCGGGTCGGCGGCCAACACCGTCGTGGGTGTCGCAAGCCTCGGTGGTCGAGCGGCCTACATCGGCAAGGTGAACGGCGACGATCTCGGGGATGTCTTCGGCCACGACATGCGCGCTGTCGGCGTCACGTTCCACCGACCCCCCGGCGACCATGGCACACCGACGGGTCGGTGCGTCATCGTGGTGACCCCTGATGCCGAGCGAACGATGAACACCTACCTCGGGGTGTCGAGCGAACTGTGTGTCGACGACCTCGACGAGTCGGTCGTGGCGGATTCCCTCGTGTTGTACATGGAGGGGTACCTGTTCGATCGCGACGACGCAAAGGCTGCGTTTCGTCGTGCCGCCGAGGTCGCCCACGGGCACGGTCGCATGGTCTCGCTGACTCTCTCCGACTCGTTCTGCGTCGACCGTCACCGCGCCGACTTCCGGGCACTCGTGCAGGATCGCGTCGACCTCTTGTTCGGCAATCACGACGAACTGCTGTCGCTGTATCAGCTCGACTCGTTCGACGATGCGGTGGCGGCGCTGCGCGACGAGTGCGAGTTCGCCGCGATCACCGTCGGCGCCGATGGCTGCGTGATCGTGACGCCGGACGACCTGCTCGTCGTCCCCGCCACGCCGGTTGGCAAGGTGATCGACACCACGGGCGCCGGCGACCTGTTCGCCGCCGGGTTCCTGCACGGGCTGACCACGGGTCGCGATCTCGAGACGTGTGGCCGCTATGGCGCCATCGCGGCGGCCGAAGTGATCGGCCACGTCGGGCCGCGTCCGTTGGTCGAGCTGCGTAACCTGATCGGTGATGGCTGACCCCGACTCGTTGCTCGCTGCTGGCACCGACAACCTGATCCTGACCGCAACCGCCTGGATGCAGGCTGAACCGGATCCCGACATCCGCGAGGAACTGTCGTCGTTGATCGACGTCGCACGAGCGGGCGATTCCGCTGAGCTCGCCGATCGTTTCCAGGGTCGGTTGCAGTTCGGGACTGCCGGGCTGCGTGCTGCCGTGGCCGCTGGGCCCATGAGGATGAATCGGTTGGTCGTTCGCCAGGCGGCTGCGGGCCTTGGTCAGTGGTTGCTCGACGGCGAGGCGTCCGGAGAGATGCCCGATGCCGCTCGCCGCGGCGTGGTGATCGCCCACGATGCTCGTCGCAAGAGCGACCTCTTCGCCGACGACACCGCCCGGGTGCTCGCTGCCATGGGTATTCGTTCGATGCTGTACCCCGGCGTCCAGCCGACGCCGGTCCTCGCCTGGTCGATCACCGGGATGGGAGCAGCGGCCGGCGTCGTCGTCACTGCCTCGCACAACCCGCCCGCGGACAACGGCTACAAGGTGTACCTCGAGACCGGCTCGCAGATCGTGTCGCCGGTCGACACCGACATCGCGGACCGCATCGGTCAGTTCGATCCGCTCGTCGTCGAACTGGCGCCGTCCGATCATCCGCTGATCGAGCGCCTCGACAACTCGTGGGCCGACCGGTACCTCGAATTCGTGCCGTCGGTTCGATTGCGTCCTGATGTGCCCGGAGTGGCGGTGGCGTACACAGCGATGCATGGTGTTGGCGGCGCGGTCATGGTCCGGGCGTTCGAGGCTGCAGGGCTGCCTGCTCCGTCTGTGGTCGCTGCCCAGCAGGAACCCGACGGAACGTTCCCCACGGTGTCGTTCCCGAATCCCGAGGAGCCGGGGGCGATGGACCTCTTGGTGGCCGAAGCACAGGCATGCAACGCGAAGGTCGCGCTCGCGAACGATCCCGACGCCGACCGGCTCGGCGTGGCGATCCCCCAAGCCGACGGATCGTGGCGGCGTCTGAGCGGCGACGAGATCGGGTGGCTGTTCGCCGACTACATCTTGGCCAACACCTCCGGCGACGACCGGCTCGTGGTGACCACGTTGGTGTCGTCGTCACTGCTGGCTCGGATGGCCGAGGCAGCCGGCGTGCACAGCGAAGAGACGTTCACCGGATTCAAGTACATCGGCAAGATCGCCACCGAGCGGCCTGATCTCCGGCTGATGCTCGGCTACGAGCAGGCGCTCGGCTACCTGGTGGCGCCACGGCCGCTCGACAAGGACGGTATCACCGCCGGGGTCTTGATGGCCGAAATCGCCGCGGTGGCCGAGTCCGAGGGGCAGACGCTGCAGGATCGCCTCGACGCGATCGCCGCACGGTTCGGTCGTTACGTCACCGCCGAGTTGTCGGTGAAGATGGCGCCCGCTGACGGCGCCGCGTGGGTGGCATCGATCGAGGCCGACCCGCCGACGGAGGTCGGTGGCCGCGCTGTGGTCTCGGTGCAGACCTATCCCGAGGCCAACCTCGTACGCCTGATGCTCGACGGGGGAGTACGGCTGCAGATCCGTCCGAGCGGTACCGAACCCAAGGTCAAGCTCTACGGCGAAGCGGTCGATCTCGCCCCCGCCACCCTCCACGCCCTCCTCGAGGGTGTTGCGTCCGGGGCCTGACCCCCGACGTCACACCGACGTCAGGCCGGGGTGCCGAACTGACGGTCGCCCGCGTCGCCGAGGCCGGGGACGATGAAGGCGTCGTCGTTGAGGTGATCGTCGATCGCTGCTGTGAAGAGCCGAATCGGCAGGCCGGCCGCTTCGAGTGCGGCGATGCCCTCGGGTGCGGCCAAGGCACACACGACGGTGATCGGCGCAGGAGCGTCGCGCTCGAGCAGCAGTCTGATCGTATGGATCAGCGAACCACCGGTCGCCAGCATCGGATCGAGCACGATCACCGGCCGGCCGGCGAGCGATTCGGGGAGTTTGTTGACGTACGGCTCCGGCTGGTGGGTGGCCTCGTTGCGGGCCATGCCGATGAATCCGATGTCGGCATTCGGCAACAGATCCTGGGCAGGGCCCACGAAGCCGAGACCGGCCCTCAGAATCGGAACGACCACGGGCTGCACGGCGATGCGTACAGCGCGAGCTGTCGTCAATGGAGTCTCCACCGTGCCCTCGACGGTGGGAAGTGACCTGGTCGCCTCGGCGATGAGCAATCCGCCGATGCGTTCGAGGTTCTGACGAAACAAGGCATTCGGAGTGTTGCGGTCGCGGATCTGCGCCAAGGCATCGGTGCACACCGGGTGGTCGACGAGCGTCGTCTCGACAGTCATGTCAGGCAGCCCCGAGCGAGAGCTCGCTCCTGAGGATCGAGTACCGCGGTTTGATGACGCCGTTGATCAGCTTCAAACGTTCAGGGAACGGCGCAAACGCTGACTTCATCGCATTCACGGTCAACCACTCGAAGTCGTCGAGACCCCAATCGAACGCATCGTGGAGCTTCTGCATTTCCTTGGTCATCGACGTGTTGCTCATCAGGCGGTTGTCGGTGTTGACCGTGACGCGGAACCGAAGGCGCCGCAACATCCCGATCGGGTGGTCGGCGATCGATGGCACGACGCCGGTGTTGACGTTCGAGGTGGGGCACAACTCGAGCGGGATTCGACGGTCGCGGATGTACGTCGCCAGTCGACCCAGTTTCTCCGAACCGAGGCCCTCGCCGGGATCGATGTCGTCGACGATCCGCACGCCGTGACCGAGCCGCTCGGCGCCGCAGAACTGCACGGCCTCCCAGATCGACGGCAGGCCGAACGCTTCGCCGGCGTGGATGGTCGAGTGGAAGTTCTCGCGGTTGACGTACTGGAACGCGTCGAGGTGCCGCGACGGCGGATACCCGGCCTCGGCGCCGGCGATGTCGAAGCCGACCACACCGGCATCACGGAAGCGCACCGCCAACTCGGCGATCTCGAGTGACCGTGCCGCTGTGCGCATCGCTGACACGATCGCGTAAATGGTCAGGTCGGTGTCGGCCGACCCGCGCCGGAAGCCGTCGAGCACCGCTTCCATCACTTCGTCGAGCGTCATGCCCTTCTCGGTGCTCAGCTCGGGGGCGAAGCGGACCTCGGCGTACACGATGCCATCTGCGGCGAGATCCTGAGCGCACTCGTACGCGACCCGCTCGATCGCATCGCGATCCTGCATCACTCCGACGGTGTGGGCGAAGGTCTCGAGGTACAGGACCAGATCGTTGCGCTTGGCGCCGCGGTTGAACCAGGTGGCCAGGTCATCGACGTCGGTCGTCGGCAGATCCCGGTACCCGAACTCTTGGGCGAGTTCGATGACCGTGCGTGGGCGCACACCCCCGTCGAGGTGGTCGTGGAGCAGCGCCTTGGGCGCTCGTTGGATCAGGTCGGCCAGAGACATGGAGCCACGCTACCGAGTCTCGATCGTCAGCCGAGCGGTCGCAGCGGCATGTGGGCAGGACGTCAGTCGACGGTCACGTTGGCGACCATGTCGGGGTGCAGGGTGCAGAACAGCGAGTAGACGCCGGGCGAGTCGAAGGCGAGCGCGAAGTTGGTCCCTGGTGTGAGCACTCCCGAGTCGAACTCGTCGAGGGCCGGGTCGGCCGGGGTGCCGGCGGTGACGGTGTGCGGCACCGCGTCGACATTGTTGAAGAACAGCGGTTGACCGACGTTCACGTTGAGTTCGCCGCTGTATGAGAAATCGGTGATCAGCGACTGCCGTGCGCCCTCGGGAAAGTCGGACCCGCGCACTTCTCGGGTGTCGAGCATGGCGCCGGCATCCATCACGGGCTGGATCGACGAGTTCCACATGCCGAAGACGCCGAGTTGGTTGTCATGCAGCGGGTCGACCCAGGCGTGAATCATCCACCCGAGCGCGGCGGAGAAGTTGCCGCCGGCAGCTTCGCACTCGCTCTTGGGGATGAACGTGTCGCGTCCCCGTGCGTTGCCGCGACACAGGTTGTAGTGGATGTGCCAGTTGTCGAGTGGTCCGGCGAACGTGTCAGGGTGGTCGTTGCCGATCACTTGCGGCGGGATGATGAACGACGTGCCGACGAGCGACATCGGCGGGCCGTTCCATGCGCCGTCGACGCACTGGCCAACGGGTCCAGCCGGCATGGTGCCGTCGGCGAGGGCATACAGGAGGATCTCCGGTCGTGAGGGGAAGAAGCCGTCACCGATCCAGCTCGGTTGATAGAAGTGCGACCCCATGTTGGCGGTCTGGATCTGGTCGCTGACGAAGCCTTCCGCACACGCACTGTTGACGTCACGGTGTGTTTCGGCGAACGCGCTGAGTTCGTCGAGTTGCCCGACGAGCGTGGTCAGCTCGGCAGCGGTCATCCCGAGCTCGGGTGGGATCGGGTCGCCCGACGCTGCCAGCTGCTGCAGCTCCAGATACGAGCATGGGAGTGCCTCCTCCTGGCAGCGAACCGTTCCGTCGATCGGGCCCTCGACGAGCGTCGGGACCACACCCTCGGAGTGCTCGCGGAACACGTATCGCGAGTAGCCGGGCGCACCGCCGGCAGCGAACGTCAACCCCTGGGGGAACTGGGCGTCAGCGCCTGCCTGGTCGAACGCCGCCGCCTGGGCAACGTACTCGTTGACCTGCTCGATCGTCCGCGCCTCGGCCGGATCGATCGTTGTCGTCGGAGCGACGGTTGTGTGAACGGTGGTCGGGGCCGCAGTCGTGGCGACGGTCGTGGGGCCTTCGGCCACCGGAGCGGAGGTGTCGTCGTTTCCTGCGCATGCAGCAATGAGCAGGCACGTGCCGATCGCTCCTGTGATCGTTCGTCGACGTGCGTGATTGGCCATACCGATCTCTCGTTTGCGGGTTACGAGATGGTAACTGTTGACATGGAGGTCAGGCCTGTCGCGGAACGATCGGCGTTCCCCGGTCCGCCGCACTACTCCTTGACGTACGGTTGTCCGTCGGCTGCGGGAGGCCGCGCACGCCCGACGAGACCAGCGACGACCACGATCGTGAGAATGTACGGCGCCATGGCCAGAAACTCCGACGGGATCGGTGTGCCGAGAATTCCCAGCTTCTGCTGCATGGCCCGGGCGAAACCGAAGACGAGTGCGGCGCCCAGCACGCCGAACGGACGCCAACGACCGGCGATCATCGCGGCCAGACCGATGAAGCCGACGCCAGCGGTCATGTTCTCCTCGAACCGACCCGTGGAACCGAGTGTGAGCGCCGCTCCGCCGAAGCCGGCGATCAGGCCGGCAAGCGTGACATTGCGGTACCGAACTCGATACACGTTGATGCCCACGGTGTCGGCGGCCTTGGGGTGTTCGCCGACTGCACGCGAGCGGAGGCCCCAGCGCGTGTAGAAGAGGCCGTAGTGCAGTGCGAACACCAGGATGAGCGAGCCATACAGGAAGATGTTGCCCTGGAAGAACATGGGGCCGATCACCGGGATGTCCTCGAGCACCGGGATCGCGATGGTGGAGAACCGGCCCGGCGAGTTGAACTGAGGATTCGGACCAAGCACTCGTGTTGACAAGAACGAGGTCAGGCCCAGCGCAAAGATGTTGATGACCACGCCTGCGATGATCTGATCGACCTGGTACTTGATCACCAGCACCGCCAGGACGAAACCGAGCAGTGCCCCGATCGCCATGGCTCCCACGAGGCCGCCCCAGGTGCCCACGCTGGAGCCGACGATCGTGCCGACGAACGCTGCGGACAGGAGCTGGCCCTCGATGCCGATGTTGATGACGGCAACGCGTTCGCACATGAGTCCCGTGAGGCCACCGCAGGTGATCGGGATCGAGAGCACCACCATCGATGAGAGCATGCCGACGAGGCTGAACGCCTGCCCGCCGGCGGCCCATCCGAGGAACGCGATGACGAACAACAGCATCGAGAAGCCCAGAACCATGTTCGTCCACCGTCCGAATCCGACTGCGAGCTGCAGGATTCCGATCACCACGAACGAGACAGCGACGATGATCGCGATGAGGCGGGGTTCGAAGGTCCAGCTGAGATCGAATCTGTCCTGGCCGAGCGACAGATTGAACGTGGCGTCGTCGGCACTGCTCGGGTCGAGCGCGAAGAAGACGAAGACGAACGCCGCCAGCGCGAAGTACACGCCGCCAAGGACTCGCTCGCGCCGCTCCTCTGGCGTCAGGCGAACCTTCGTGCTCGCGTATGACGTCGACGTCGTCTCGGTCACGGTCATGCCGACCACCCCGTCGTGATCTGGACGGCGCTCGTGTCAGCGGTCTTGATGCGGTAGATCGACCGGATCAGCGCCGGTGCGGCGATGAACACGATGATGAGGGCCTGGATCACCTCGACCAGGTCGATCGGAATGCGCTCGACGCCCTGCATCTCGCGTCCGCCAGCAGCGAGTGCTCCGAACAGGATGCCGGCCCATACGACGCCGTACGGTTTCGATCTCCCGAGCAGGGCCAGCGCGATGGCATCGAATCCAATGCCGCCGCTGAACGCCGTCGAACCCTGGTACGGCGGCAAGCTCATGATCTGGTTTGCGCCGGCGAGCCCGGCCAGTGCGCCCGAGGTGAACATGACCGCCACGGTGAGGAACACGATGTTCATGCCCGCGTATCTCGCGGCGTCGGCATTGGCGCCGACCGCGCGGAACTCGAATCCGATGGTCGATCGGTACATCAGCGCTTGGACCAGTACGGCGGCGGCGATGGCGATCAGGAAGCCGATGGTGACGCGGTACTCCGACCCGAACAGGTAGGGAAGCTGAGCTCCTTCGTTGATCGGTTTCGAGATCGGGTCGGATCGCCCGGGCTGCTGAAAGACGGTGGTCTTCAGGAGCCATTGCGTCAGATAGAGCGCGATGAAGTTGAGCATGATCGTCGTGATCACTTCGTGTGCGCCTGTCTTCGCGCGAAGCATTCCGGCGATACCCGCCCAGAACCCGCCACCGACGATCGCTGCCGCAAGACACATCGGGATCAGGACGATGCCTGGCAGATCGAACGTGAAACCCACGTACAGCGCAGCCATGCCGCCGATGATGATCTGGCCCTCGGCGCCGATGTTGAAGAGACCGGCCTGGAAGCCGACCGCCACCGCAAGGCCGGCCAGGATGAGTGGTGTCGCTGCGAACAAGGTCTCGGAGATCGCATTGATCGACCCGAACGCTCCGACGAACATCGACCTGTAGGCACCCCAGACGGTGCTGATGGTCTCATTCATCGCCTCGAGGGGATCCGTACGGAACAGGCGAAGGTTGTCGACGTCGCTGAGGGCGATGATGATGCCGCCGATCAACAGCGCCGTGATCACGGCGAGCGCAGGAACGAGCAACGCATCGCGTGCTCGGCCTCCCACCCCGGTGATCTCCTGGTAGAGCTTGCTGCGTGACGCAGGCTGCCCGCCGGCGTTCCCCTCGGTTGGATCGGGTTCGCTCACGTCGCTCTCCGTCATGGTGTGTCCTCCTTGGCGGGCGCTGCCGATCCGGCTCCCGAGCCGAGCATGTGGAGCCCGACCTCGGCATTCGTGACGGTGGCGGGGTCGAGTTCGGCCACGATGTGTCCGTCGAACATCACCAGGAGTCGGTCGGAGAGCGCCATCACTTCGTCGAGCTCGGACGACACGATCAGGACTGCCGCACCCCGATCACGCTCCTCGACGATTCGTGCGTGGATGTACTCGATCGAGCCGACGTCGACGCCCCTCGTGGGCTGGGAGGCAACCACGAAGTCCACATCGCGACTGAACTCGCGGGCGACGATGACCTTCTGCTGGTTACCGCCCGACAGTGACTTCAATTCGGTGTCGACACTCGGGGTGCGAACGTCGTATTGCTCGACGAGTCGCTCCGCCTCGGTGTGGGCAACGCCCCAGTCCATCACGATGCCCCTGGAGAAGGGCTCGTGGTAATAGCTGTCGAGCACGACGTTCTCGGTGACGGTGAAGCCGAGCACGAGGCCGCTGCGTTGACGGTCTTCAGGCACGTGCGCAAGGTTGCGTTTGTGCATCTGGCGCGGTGACACCGTGGTCACATCCTCGCCCTTCAGCAGGATGCGTCCTGCCAATGGGGTTCGCAGCCCGGTGATCGCCTCGACGAGTTCGGTCTGGCCGTTGCCCTGCACGCCGGCGATGCCGACGATCTCGCCGGCCCTGATCGTCATGCTCACACCGTCGACGGCCAACTGGTTCCGGTCGTCGAACACCCGGAGTTGTTCGACCTGGACGACGGGGTCCTTGGGGACTGCGGGTTCTTTGTGGACCACCAGATCGACCGGTCGGCCGACCATCAAGGTGGCGAGATCCTGCTCGGTGGTCGCCGATGGATCGACTTCCGCCACCGTCTTGCCCTGGCGCATCACGACGATTCGGTCGGCGATGTGCAGTGCCTCTTTGAGCTTGTGGCTGATGAAGACGATTCCTTTGCCGGCCGCACGGAGCTGTTCGATGATCACGAAGAGGTCGTCGACCTCCTGTGGCGTGAGCACTGCGGTCGGCTCGTCGAGGACGAGGAACCGCGCATTGCGCAGAAGCACCTTGATGATCTCCACGCGCTGTTGCACGCCGATCGGGAGGTTCTCGACGATCGCGTGGGGATCGATGTCGAATCCGAACTGTGCCGACAGTTCCCGGACCGACTCCTCGGCGTCGCGCTGCTTGAGTGCGCCGATGCGATTGGTCGGCTCGATCCCGAGGATGACGTTCTCGGCCACGGTGAACACCGGGACCAGCATGAAGTGCTGGTGGACCATCCCGATCCCGGCGGCGATCGACTCCGATGGCGATCCGAGGGTGAGGGGCTCACCGTCGATGAGGATCTCCCCCTCGTCGGCCGAGTAGAGCCCGTACAGGATGTTCATCAGCGTGCTCTTGCCGGCGCCGTTCTCGCCGAGGAGGGCGACGACCTGGCCTTCTTCAACGGTCAGGTCGACGGAGTCGTTGGCGACGACGCCGGGGAATCGCTTGGTGATGCCTCTCAGTTCCAGCTTCATCCGGATCCCCCGTCATTGCCTGATCTGGTCACCGGGCCATGTTGTCAGAAACGACCGTGGGGACCCGCACCGATGCGGGTCCCCACGATTCAGGAGGTGTTCAGTCCCGTAGCGGGACGCTGTCGGGTGTGAGGGATCAGCCCCCGCTGACCGACTGGCTTCCGTCGATGATCGCCTGACGGATCTCGTCGATCGCAGCCTTGGTCTCGTCGCTCACGATGCTGTCGAACTCGTGGAACTCGGAGATGTCGACGCCTTCGTTGTTGAGGAACCCGCGGGTGACGCCACCCTCGAAGGAGCCGGCCTTGGCGGCGGCGATCGAGTCGGCAACGCCAAGGGCCATCTTCTTCTCGACCGAGGTCAGCCAGAGATCGGCGTACTCAGGCGCGGAGATGAATGCATCGGTGTCGACACCGATCAGCGCACCGAAGGTGCCTGCGGTTGCGCCCATTCCCATGTCCTGCATCGCGGCGCCGGCGCCGAGGTT
Source organism: Ilumatobacteraceae bacterium (assembly GCA_035527095.1). GTDB lineage: Bacteria > Actinomycetota > Acidimicrobiia > Acidimicrobiales > Ilumatobacteraceae > Sva-07. The sequence continues at coordinate 54,266 of DATLBC010000138.1, forward strand.
GATCTGACCGCCGACCGGCATGATGACGTCTGCGCCCTCGTCGAGGAGGCTCTGTGCCGTCGAGCGGGCGATGTCGAGGTCGGTGAAGTCACCGGTGAACAGGCCGGTGTCCGGGTTGGCCGGATCCCAGCCGAGCACCTGGACGTCGGTGCCGTTGACCTCGTTGTAGTGCTGGACGCCATAGTAGAAGCCGTCCATGAAGATCGAGACGGTCGGGAAGTTGGCGCCGCCGAAGGTGCCGACCACGCCGGTCTCGCTCACCGAGGCAGCGACGTAGCCGGCGAGGAACGCAGCTTCGTCGGTCTGGTAGGTGAGCTCCTGGACGTTCTCGAACGTCACGTCGGTCGGTGGGTCGGTCGAGAAGTCGGCGAAGTCGACGTCGACGATGGTCCAGGTGATGTCGGTGTTCGCCGGAGCGTTCTCCTGGGTGACGGCGTCGAGCGCGAAGCCGACGGTCACGATGTGCTCGCAGCCCTGGCTGATCATCTGGTCGATGTTCGGCTGCCAGTCGGCTTCGACGTCGGACTCGAGGTAGAACGAATCGGGCTCGGCGGCCGCGTCACCGGTCTCGATGGCGTCGAGCACACCCTGCCACGCGGTGGCATTGAAGCTCTTGTCGTCGATGCCGGCGAGGTCGGTGACGAGGCAGGTCTTCAGGCCTTCGCCGCTGGCAGCGTCGCCGCCGTCGGTGGTCTCGCTCGAGTCGCCGCTGTCGCTACTGGAGTCGTCGCTTCCGCATGCTGCGAGGCCGAGTGCGGCGATGACGCCGACGGCGAGCAGCTTCTTGCTCTTGATCATGTTCTCCCCTTCAGGATGAATGTGTTTGGCTTCATGATGCAGACCGACGCTGCGCGTCGCTCGTGTTCACGTGGCCAACAAGCTACCGTTTGGTAACGGACCTTTTGCGCCAAGGGTGCTGTCGTCGTCGTGGGCCACCCACTGCGGTGGCCCGATCAGGGCCTGCCACCGTCGGCGAGGGTGCCGCCCGTATCCTGGGATTCCCGTGCCCTCGCCCTCTTCCACCCGTCGTCGCCGCAGCAGCCGGCGCTACGCGATTCGACGCATCGGCGCGCTCGCCATCGTGGTGTTGCTGGGATTCGGTGTGTTCCGCGGCGCGGGCGCCCTGCTCTCCGGCGGCGATGACGGCGTCGCCGACGCCGATGGAACGAGTGCAGGTGGATCGGCCCTCGACGATGGAGTCGAGACGGTCGGCGGTTCGCTCGAGCCCGACACAGCGCCCGACGACGTACTGCCCGACGACACACAGCCCGTCGACACCGAACCGGTCAACACCGGTCCGGCCACCGTGGCCGATCCGGCGACCGTGTTCATCGTCGGCGACAGCGACGCCGGCACGTTCGGTCCGTATCTGCAGACGCTGCTCGACGGAACAGGCGTGGTCGAGACCCAACTCGACTACAAGGTGTCGTCGGGACTCGCGCGGCCGGACTTCTTCGACTGGCCGGCCGAGATCGACACCAAGCTGCCCGAGGTGAACCCCGACATCGTGGTCGCGACCTTCGGCGGAAACGACGCCCAGGGCCTCGCTGTCGAGAGTGGCGAGTTCATCATCGGGGATCCGGTCGCGAACGAAGCCGAATGGACCGAGGAGTACCAGGAACGTGTTGGCGCCGTCATGGATCAGTTGATGGAAGGTGGCCGCACACTCATCTGGGTCGGGATCCCGAACGACGACAACCCCGACGTGACAGCACGCATGGCGATCCAGGACCAGGCGGCCAAGGCTGCGGCGGCCGAGCGCCCGGACGTGATCTTCATCGACACGTGGACGCGCTTCTCCGGGCGCGACGGCGGGTGGGCCGAGTTCGTGATCGACCCCCGCGACGGCGAGGGCAAAGACGTCCGCGCCGACGACGGGTTCCACCTCAATACGACCGGTGCCGAGATCCTCGCAATCGACATCGCCCAAGCCATTCGCGACACGCTGCGCGCCCAAGGCGCCGCAATCTGACGACAACCGGGGTCATGACAACACGGGTCAGACCCGCGATGTAATCCGCTGCGTATTCCTTACTGTTGCTGGCCGCGGGCTTGGATGGCCTCGCGTCGTGCGGCGACGGCGTCGGGGCTGAAGCTGTTGCGCCGCCAGGCCCGGCTGTCGCGTGACTCGATCTCCCAGTGGTCGTCGTCGGTGGCGATCTGCGCATAGGTCGAGCGGATCTGTCGTACGCCCGGCTGATCATTGCCGATGATGTCGAGTGCCAGCTGTCGCGTGAAGGGCATCAGCTCGGCGTGAGCGACGACGTGGTTGACCAGGCCGAATGCCAACGCCTCGTCGGCGAGCATGAAGTTGCCTGTGAAGCTCATCTCACGAGCCCGCCGGATGCCGATTGCCTCAGGCAACAACACCGTGAGGCCCCACCCGGGCATCACGCCGACCCTCGAATGGGTGTCGCCGAACTTGGCGTTCTCACTGGCGACGAGGAAGTCGCAGTTCAGCGCGTACTCCAGCCCGCCGGTGACCGCCACGCCGTTGACTGCGCCGATCAACGGCTTGGTCAACGTCGGGAACGGTCCGCGCACGCCGTAGCGGTTCGGGCTGCCGTCGGCTCCGGACCCACCGGCGAGGTTGCTGCCGTCGGTGCCGAGCTCCTTCAGGTCGAGCCCGGCGGTGAATGCCGGGTCGGTGCCGGTCAGGATGATCACGTCGACGTCGTCGTCGCCCTCTGCATCGAGCATCCGCTGCGGAATGCGCGCCAGCATGTCGCTCGTGAGCGCGTTGCGGGCCTCCGGACGATTGATCGTGATCGTTGCGATCCGATCGGACACTTCGTACAACACGTCGCTCTCAGCCATCCGGCGAGTCTCCCACCCACCGTTCGCTCACCCTGCATCCGAAAAATGTGCACCACGCCGCCCCAGGCGGCGAGTCCCGCGCACATTTCGGGGGTGGTTGCGGTTGGCGACCGAAATGTGCGCACCACGAGCCCACCACCGCGACGTGCCGCACATTTTTCGGGATGTGGGGGATGTGGGGGGGGTCGAACGGGTTGGCCGTGGCCTGGTGTGCAGCGGTCAGTTGACGTCGTCAGCGGGGTGGAACTCGAGGGGGAGGTCGCCGAGCTTGACCAGCGTCGAGGCGATCCAGCCGCCGAGTGCGCCGAAGTGCTCGTCGAGCAGCGTGCTCGTGCCGTCGGCGACGGTCTCCTCGGCGAGTTCGTACAGGCCCTCGTAGGTGACCTCGGCGGCGTACTCCGTGCGCAGGTCGAGCGGATCGACTTCCGTGTCGGGATGCGACGTCTCCGACGTCAATCCGGCGCGTTCGAGGCGATCGTCACCGACGAGCGGGCTCTGCTCGGGAACCGTCTTGTACAACACCGACGGATCTGCCGGCTCGGAGAGTCGCTGGATGCGCAGCACGATCTCCATCTCGATCGCCGGGCGCTTCTCGAGTTCCTCCTCGACGTACCACTGTCGGTAGGCCGCCTGGCTCCACGCAGGCCAGTCGAACGTGATGTGGGCGACCACCCGCGGCGGTTCGCCCTCGCCGGGCAGGCCGTAGCTCGTCTCCCACGTGAGGTCGCCGAGCAACACATCGCTCTGGAAGTGCTCTTCGAACGCCTGGCGTTCGAGGAAGGCTGCCTCGAACGCATCTCGAAGCGCGCTGATGGCATCGGTGAAGACGTGGTCGAGCATGTGCGTCGTCAAGGCTAACCCACGGCGACCGAGACCCTCTTGGCAACGCGGCCGTCGGGCACCTCGTGCAACACTGGCGCGCATGGCTGAACCATTCGTGCTCACCGACGTCTCCGACGGCGTTGCGACGCTCACCTTGAACAACCCAGAGGAACGCAACACCCTGACCGCGCCCATGGTCGCTCAGATCCTCGAAGCGATGGACGCGTTCGAGGCAGACGAAGCCGTCGGCGCACTCGTCGTCACCGGCACGCCCCCGGCGTTCTGCGCCGGAGCCAATCTCGGCAACCTCGCCGAGGCGACGGGCGAGAGCCTCGGCACGATCTACGACGGGTTCCTCCGGATCGCTCGCAGCCCGCTGCCGACGCTCGCCGCCGTCAATGGAGCTGCGGTGGGTGCCGGGATGAACCTGGCGCTCGGATGTGATGTCCGCCTGGTGGCCGACTCCGCCAAGCTCGACACTCGCTTCTTGCAGCTCGGCATCCATCCTGGTGGCGGCCACACATGGATGCTGCGCAGAATCGTCGGCCCGCAGGCGGCGATGGCGGCGGTCGTGTTCGGCCAGGTCCTCGACGGCAAGGAAGCCGAGCGCATCGGTCTCGCGTATCGCTCCGTTCCCGCCGATTCGCTGCTCGAAGCGGCCCACGAGTTCGCCGCGAAGGCGGCGGCGGCGCCACGGGAGTTGGCGATCGTCACCAAGCAGACGATCCAGGCCATGGCGAACGTCGACGACCATCCGGCTGCAGTCGCCCGGGAACTCGAACCGCAGCTGTGGAGCACGAAGCAGCCGTGGTTCGCGGAGCGCCTTGCCGCGCTCCAGGCACGCATCTCCAAGAAGTAGGGGTCAGGCCCTGGTTCGCTCCAGCGTGGCCAGGGCCGATCGGGTCTGTTCGAAGCGCTGGTCGTCATCGACCCACGTCGGGTCGAAGGCGGCCCGGTCGAGTTCGTCGGCGACCGTCCGTGCGATCCGACCGGACTCCGCTTCGGCGACGGTCGAGGCGATGAGCGGATTCGTCGCGACCACCGTGTCGGCCGGTACGTCGGCCAAGGCCTCGAATCGGTCCTGCAGGAGGCCCCACCGCCCACGTCGACGTCGGTAGCGGGCGAGCGCGATCAGTCGGACGCCCACCACCAGCGCTCCAGCTGCGAACAGCACCAGGGCGATCTCGATGCGATGCGACGAGATCGACGACATCGAGGCGGCGATCAGGTCGCCGCCCACCGTGTCGCCGCCGGCGTCGGCCGCGAGGGGCACTTCGGCGGTCGGGTCGAACGACTGCCAGCCGGTCTGGGGAAACCAGACCTCGACCCAGGCGTGGGCATCGCTGCCCCGTACGTTCCACACGCCCGAGACTCGATCGCGTTCGCCGGGCACGTAGCCGGTTGCGAGGCGGGCCGGGACTCCCTGGCTTCGCAACATCACCGCGAGCGTCGATGCGATCTGCTCGCAGAACCCGAGCTGCGACTCGAACAGGAAGTCGTCCACTGCGTCGGCGCCGTCGGCGGGCACCGGCGCGTCGAGGTCGTACTCGGTGTTGGCGCCGAGCCACGCTTCGTAGGCCAGGATCGTGTCGTACGTGGACGCTCCCGGGGTGCGCAGCGACGTCGCAAGGTCGATCGTGCGCTGCGTCGTCGAAGCGGGCAGATCGAGGAACGGTTCGAGTTCGTCTCCGCCGGCCATCGCACGAAACCCGGCGAAGAACTCTCCCAGGTCTCCTTGGCTGCGCAGGATGTCGGCATCGACCTGCACTCGATCGGAGATCACCGTGTACACCGAACCGGCGGTCAGTGTGACGTCCGAACGCAGCGCTCCGTCGGGGCGGGTCCACAGCGTGCCGTCGAAGATCACCTGTGCAGGCCGGGCCGCGGCGAACACCACGTTCGGCAGATCCTGCTCGACGAAATAGGTCTGCACGAGTTCGCTGCTCGGCACCGTCGAACCGAGCGCGTCGCCGACCGTCGCCGGAACGTCGATCACCGGACCGTTGCGAGGTTGGCCGAGTTGCGGCGAGACGGTCCAGGTTCGACCGTCGAAGTCGGTGAAGGTCTGGCCGCGCCAGAACGCCGGCTCCGGCGCCCGGACGCGCATCACGATCTCATCGCCGAGGTCACCGCGGACGCTCGTGTCGAGCGAGTCGGTGAAGCCGGGGTAGCCGACGGTGGCGCCGATCGATCCGCGATCGGGAGCGCTGCCGTTCGGGTCGGCGGTCGAACTCGAGCCATCCGGTCCAGCGAGCCCACCGGGGGTGTCCACCGTCGGCGCGTCGACCGACAACGCTGGAAGCCCGAGCCGAGCCGGGCCGTCTGGGATCGGGACGAGGCTCAATACCGCCAGCGTTCCGAGGCCGATCGCAACGACCGACGCGAGTCGGCGTCCGGCGAGGTTCGCTGGACCGAGGCCGACCCGGGACGGAGTCGACCGAGTCGACCGAGCGGGCCGTGCCGCCCGGTCGGCGCCGCTGCCGGGCTGACGCATGGTCGTGAGCAGCGACACAGCGAACGGGACGCTCCAGGCTGCGAGCCACCAACCGATGCTCCCGTCGATGCGGAGGCCCGCGGCGTACGAGGCAAGCACGAACGTGATCGCGAGGTGGACGCGCAACGTTCGGCGGTCGACCGTTTCGAAGCCATGGAGGACGACGAGCAACATCAACACGTTGGGCAACGGTCCGCGCAGCGCCGCCAGAAGCCCGTCGACCTCGGTGGCCTGCACTGCGATGGTGACGAGCGCGATGAGGATCGCGCCAACGATGGTCGCCTGCAGGATCAGCGGTCGTCGGCCACCACGTCGAGCGACCCACAGAGAGACCACTGCTCCGGTTGCCAGCGCTGTGGCCATCAGCGCCAGCCGGGCCGTGGACCCGCCGAGCGCGCCGGCCAGCATCGCCATGCTCGCGAACGCGGCAACCGCGGCGGTCCATCGGGTCGGGCCTGTGATCACCGTCGGCGGCTTGGCCACTGCGGCTCGCAGCCGGATCGGCTGGTGCAGGAACTCCATGCGTCGCCGGTCGCGACCGGTCGGCGCGCTGAGTCGATCTCGGTCGGCTCGAGTCTGCGCAGCGATCGCTGACCATCGAGCGGCGTCGTCGGCGTCGTGCACGACGTGGAGTGCGTCATCGTTCGTTCGCACAGCGACGTCGTGACCGAGACGGCGCGCTTCATCGAGTGTCCAGCGAAGCCGGTCGGCGTCGGCGGTGTCGAGGTCGACGAGCCAGTGCTCGTCGACCACGGTGACTCGATCGTGCACGATCAACTCGTCGGTCCGCAGCGACGACGCCCAATGCACCGAGTTCGTCGAGTCGCCTCTCCGCCAGGGTCGCACACCGTCGATCTCGCCATGGTGGTTGCCGCGCGGGGCTGCGACCGATCCCTCCGTTGTCGCCGCGGTCGTCTCGACCTCCAGCAGGGGGCCCCGGGCGTTCGGAGCCACGTGCAGCGGTTCGATGTCGATCGTCTCGGCGCGTTTCCACCAGATCAGGCCAGCAGGGCCGGCGACGAACACAGACACCGTCAGGGCGGTGAGCACTCCGGCTGACTCGACGCGCACGGTGATGCTGTCGGTGGACGGCGGCGTTCCCGGAACGTTCGTGGCCTCGGCGACACTCACGACCGTGCCGTCGGTCGTCCTGAGCGTCACTCGGCGACGCTCGATCGAACGGGGCGATGTCGGCCCCTCGATGGTGACCAGCACCGAGAACTGCTCGCCGACCGTGACCACGGAGGGAGTGAGCGCAGCGCTCGTATGGACGGAGCGCGCCGACCACCAGCCGGCCATGATCTCGAAGACCATGGCAACCAGCGTTGCGGCCAAGACGAGGATCACGGCGGTGGCCCCGGTCAGCCGGGCGATTGCGGCGCTGGCCAACCAAGCGCCGACCAACGAGCCCGTTCCAGGTGACCATCCGGTCGGTCGAACCCGGGCGACACCTGACGACGACGATGACTGCGCGGACCCGCCGATCGCTGGCATCAGATCATCGCCATCAGATCGTCGGTGGAGCGATCCCGGCGAGACAGTCGGCAACGAGCTCTCGTCCGATCTCGACGCTGACGTGAGTGCCCGCCACTCGGTGGGCGAGTGCCGGTCCGGCGGCGCGCACGATGTCGTCGGGCGTGATGAACGTTCGGTTCGACATGGCGGCGAACGCCCGAGCGAGAGCGACGACGGCCACGCCACCGCGAGTCGACGCGCCGATGCGGATTGCTTGGTGCTGGCGGGTTGCTTGCAGCAGCTGCACGACGTAGCCGGCCACCGCGTCGCTGATCTGTACTCGGGCGACGACGTCGCGGGCGGCGCTGAGGTCGGTGAGCGTTGCGACCGGCTCGAGGGTGTCGAGCACCGATCGGCCCCGACGGCCGGTGAGCACCTCGAGTTCTGCCGATGCCGGCGCGCGCCCCGGGGTGACGACCGCGCGGAACCGGTCGAGTGAGCCGTCACCCAGCCCGTAGGTGCCGGCGATGTCGATCGGGTTCTGGGTGGCAACGATCATGAAGGGGTCGGGAAGCCGGTGCACGACGCCGTCCACCGTCACCGTTGCTTCTTCCGCCAACTCCAGCAGCGCTGACTGCGTGCGCGGTGTTGCTCGGTTCAGCTCGTCGAACACCACGATGTTGGCGAAAACGGGTCCGGGCCGGAACGTCATGCTGTCGGCGTCGAGTCGTCCGCTCGGCACCATCGAGCCGGTGATGTCGCCGGGGAGGAGGTCAGAGGTGCCTTGGATGCGGTGGAACGTGCCGCCGGTACTGCGGGCGATGACCTGGGCGAGCAGTGTCTTGCCGACGCCTGGGATGTCCTCGATCAGGAGGTGTCCACCTGAGAGGACCGTCGCGATCGCCACCTCGGCGATGTCGTGTTTGCCGGCGATCACCGCATCGATGTTCCGGACGAGTCGCGTACCGAGGTCGGCCACCTGCCCGGTGTCGGGCGCGGTCATGAGCGGCGGCGGCAACGTGTCCACGACGGGGATATCGGCACCGACCGCCGCATTCTTGACCTCGCTTCCGAGTCGCTCCCCGGGATCTACGTGACCAGGCGGCAACGAGGCCGAATCGCGCAGGATCGTTACACAAGACTCACGACAGCCCAACACCTGCTGCACTAGGTTGGGCTCTGCAAGCACCGAAACCACCGTGGCACGGCCACAAAGCAGGAGGTAGCAATGAGCCAACGTCACCGGTCCACCGAGACCGTGTTGCCACTCAAGCAGGAAGTGCGTGCCCACGCCCACAGCGAGCGGCACCGCATCCATGTCGAGTTGCAGAGTGTCGCTCAAGACGTCAGTGCCGGTCTCGAACCCGAGGACGTCCACGAACCGGGGATGGCATGGAAGCCGATCGGTCATCACGACGCAGAGATCGCCAAGAACAAGCTCGCCAAGCGCAGCCGCACCAAGCGTCATTGGAAGACCAAGATGTGGAAGCGGCGGACGCAGCTGCGGCGTGACCGGGCCGACCAGATGCGTCTGGCCCGCGAGAATTCCGGCCTCATCGGCCACTGAGGCCGACGCACACCGCTGGCGTCACCGGCCTCAGACGAGGTCGCGGGGTTGGTCGATCCATGCGGCGACGAATTCGTCGCGGCGCTGGTTCCATTCTTCGACGGTGATCCCGTAACGCACGTGGTCCTCCCACGTGCCGTTGATCTCCAGGTACCGCTGCGCCACGCCCTCGTCGCGGATCTTCAACTTCTCCATGATGCGGCGACTGCGCTCGTTCCGCGGGACGATGCAGACCTCGAGTCGGTGCAGTGCCAACTGCTCGAATCCGAACTGCATGACCACGGCGACAGCCTCCGCGATGTAGGCGTTGCCTGCGTGGCGCTGATCGATCCAGTAGCCGATCGTGCCCGACTGCATGGCGCCGCGAACGACGTTGTTGAGGTTGACCTCGCCCGCAACCTGCTGATCGATGAACATGCCGAACTGGTAGGCGGTGCCGGCCGCACGGTCGCGGTCGCGCTGCTGGCAACGTGCGGCGAACGCACTGCGGTCGGTGACCGGGTCGGGCTGGTGCACCGGCCGACTCGGCTCCCAGACGGTCAACCACTCGGCGTTGCGGCGCCGCACGTCGCTCCACGACCGGAAGTCGTTGGCCGCCAATGGCCGCAGCATCACCCGCCGGCCGTAGAGGCGCACCGGTGAACTCGACCGGGACGGATGTCGCAGCACCATCAGGACACCGTTCCCGTGTCTGGACGGTCGACCTGGTCCGCGACCGAGCCGCCGATGCGGACTGCACGCAGGTCGAGACGTCGCATGATCCCAAGTATCACGCAACACGTGCCGATGATCGACTCGACGTGGTCGTCGGGCAGCCCGGGATTGTGGCGTCGGTCGTGGACCGATTCGACGGCCAGCGTTCGGAACACCTCGTCCGCGTCGGCTCGCAGGAGCTCGTAGCCGACCGGTACGCGGTCGGTGCCGATCTCGACGCGAGCCAGCGCCTCGGCGTGGGGGCCGAGTGCGATCACGATGTGCGCTGTGGCGATCGACGGCGCCTCGATCAGCAGATCGTCCAGGTGATCGTGCACGAGACCCAACGCATTGGTGAGATGCGCCGGCGGCGGCGGGTCGCCACCGAGTAACGGCCCGTTCAGCAGCGTGAGGGGGCCGACGGGGACCGTGTGGGTGCCACCGCCGTGGACCTCGACGAGCAACGCGTGGTCATCGATCGTCACCGCCAGTGTCCCGACGGTCATTGGGCGTCGACCATCGTGGTGATCGGTGCATCGAGGTGGTCGAGTGTCCAGCGCCCGACCGGGTCGTCGCCGCCCGCCAAATGGTGCGCGAGGTGCGCGTGCAGGCACTTGACGCCCACGCGTGTTCCACCGACACCGCCGTACGGCCGCGGTCCCTGGTGGTCGTCGTCGATGGCGGAGTCACGTTCGGCGGCGTAGCGTCGATGCGCCTCCGCCAGCTCGTCGGCATCGACCTCGGCCTCGGCTGCCCGGACACCTCCGGCTGCCTCGAGCCGGCTGACGTCGCGAACCAGTTCGGCCCCCACGAGATAGAAGCGTGTCGGCATGGGCGTGCCGTCGTCGAGGAACGGGGCGTTGCGAACCACGATCGGGTCACCTGCGCCGTCACGAACCACGACCTCGAACGCTCCTGCCGGCTCACGTCCGAGCAGTTCGGCGACGCGAGCTCGATCGTCCATCAGTCCCGTCGGCGTCGAACGAGCAGAAGCACCACCACGATGGCGATCAGCGCCGGAACGATGCGCTTGACCAGCGAGGAACCACCGACCTCCATCAGGTCGATCGGCTCCGTTGCAGGGCCCTCGATCTTGCGTACCTGCGGCTTGACTGCGGCGTCGGGGGCCGCGGCGGTGTCCGGCGCCGGGGCCGCAGCTACAACCGCAGCTGGTGTTGACGTGGCCGATGCGACCGATTCGACACCTTGCTCGTCGATCATCTGGTTGAGGTTGTCGGCGAACTGTTCCATCAGCTTCGAGCTGACGTCGCCCATGATGCCGCGCCCGAACTGGGCGACTTTGCCGGTGATGTGCAGGTCTGTGGTGACCGCCACGCGAGTGCTGGTCGGCGACAGGCTCTCGGCCTGCGCAGAGATCTCGGCCGAGGCGTTGCCTCGGCCACCGGTGTCTCGGCCGGCGCCCTTGATCACGGCGCGGTAGTTGACATCATCACGCTCGACGAAGTGCGCCTCGCCCTTGAACTGGCTGCTGATCGCGCCGAGCTTCACCTTGACCACGCCCCGGTAGGTCTCGCCTTCGATCTCTTGCAGTTCGGCTCCCGGCAGGCATGGCGCGATGCGCTCGAGGTCGGTGATCAGCGGCCAAGCCTCCTCGATCGGGCGGTTGACCGTGAACTCGTTGATCAGTTGCTCTGCCATCGGCGAAGGTCCTCTGTGGTGTCGATGTCGGCGGGTGAACCAGCGCACGCTACTTCACGAACCAGTTCTGGACGAACGCGCATCAGTGCACGGGCACCCTCGTCGCCGACCACCGGCAGCAACTCCCAGACCTCGGCGTCGATCTTCACCGGGTTGGCGCGTCGACCGGCGTAGGTGGCAACGGCGATCGGCCCGTCATGTTCTGCCACGGCACGCCAGGCACCGGGCTCGACGAACGGCTGGTCGGCGAGCCCGACCACGATGCTCGTGGCACCCAGCGCCCGCGCCGCATCGATCCCGGCGCGCAGCGAGGTGATCTGGCCGTCCGCCCACCGTGGGTTGTGGCACACGCTCACGGCATCGGCCAGCTGCGTCGGCACCACGTCGGCTGCGGCGCCGGTGACGACGACGACCGGGCCGATGTCGGCAGCCAGCGCGTTGGCGAGGGACCGTTCGATCACCGTACGAGCGTCGCCGTCGAGGATTCGCGCCGACAATTTGTGTTCGGGACCGTCGAAACGAGATCCGGCCCCGGCGGCGAGCAGCACCACGACACGGTGTTGGGGCATCGTCCCAGCGTATGGGCCAGATTTTGGCGTTGACGATGCCGGCACCACTGCAGTCTGCCCGATCGGAGCACGCCATCTGGATGACGGTTTCATGACGAAATCTTGCTGCCCGCGGGTCAGTATTGCGATTTGGTGACGATATGTTACCCAACCGTCACGGCAAGGCTCCGTGGTGGTACCCCTCATGAGCACATCACACATCTCCACCGATACCTCTGTTCGTCCCCTCGGACGTGAGCGCACCAACTTCGGCGCTGCAACTCGCGCGGTCATCGTCGGCGTCATCTTGACGGCTGCGACGGTCGCCGGAACGCTTGCGGTCGCCGACGACAGCGCCTCGGCGGTGTCCGGCCCGTTGGCCACGAATGCAATGGCACCGATCGTCACGACCTCGGCCCGACAGGCGCTCGAGAGCTACGACCAGTGGGTCGTCAGCAACGACGCTGCGGCCTACCGTTCCTTCGTCTGGTTCCGCACCCAGACCGCACAGTACGCAGCGAGCGAGTTGGGTTACCCGCAAGCCGAGATGGTCGAGGCATGGGCCGCGACGCCGGTGGGTCACCAGCTCGCCGTGCTCGGTGCGATGACGCAGGTCGGCGTGCCGTATCGCACCAACACCAGCCAGGAAGGCGTCGGATTCGACTGCTCAGGCTTGACCACCTACGCATGGTCGCGGGCGGGCGTTCAGCTCACGCGCCAGTCAGGCGCACAGATCCGCGAGGCAGCCCCGCTCGAGCGGGACACCGCCAAGGCTGGCGACTTGGCGCAGTATCCCGGCCACGTGATGATGTACCTCGGCGTCGGCGACGCCGTGATCCACTCGGTGATGAGCGGACGCACCGTCGAGCTCGACACGATCAACACTCGCCGCACCAACTCGGTCCGCTTCGGCGACCCGACGCTCTGAGTCCCGCGGCGACCTGCCCCGGTTGCGATGAGCGGGGTCGCCGTATCCGGTTGGTTGGCTCATCGCTGGGCGGATTGCGCCGGTTGCGATGAGCGGGGTCGCCGTATCCGGTTGGTTGGCTCATCGCTGGTGCGTCGCCGCTAGCTGTGAATCGCGCCGCTGCCGTCCTTGAGCGAGGGGACGTCGCGTCCGGTGCGTCGGGCGATGATCTCGGCGCAGATCGACACCGCGGTCTCCTCGGGGGTGCGAGCGCCGATGTCGAGCCCGATGGGAGACATCAGGCGGTTCAGCTGGCCGGCGGTGACACCGGCCTCGACAAGTCGATCGGTCCGCCGTCGGTGGGTGGATCGGCTGCCCATCACGCCGATGTAGCCCACTCGTGTGGCAAGCGCGCCCTGGACGGCGGGGACGTCGAACTTGGGGTCGTGGGTCAAGATGCAGACAGCGTCGCGGGGCCCGAGCTCGTGGCCGAGCTGATCGAAGACGGGCGTCGGCCAGGTGACCTTCACATCGTCGGCCATCGGGAAGCGGCGTCGGGTGGCGAACACCTCACGGGCATCGCAGACGACGACGCGGTACCCGAGCACCTTGGCCACGCGTGCGAGCGCCGCGGTGAAGTCGACGGCACCGAAGATCCACATCTGCGGTGGCGGCGCATGCGACTCGACGAAGATTCGCACGGTGGGCTGGTCGACGAGATCCTCAGGCGTGGTCTGGCCCTCCGGTCCGTAGTTGCGAACGCCCGACTGGGCGGCCTCCAGTTCGGCGAGCGCATCGCGGGCGACGACACGGTCGAGTTCGGGATGGCCGAGTGTGCCGATCGGTGCTCGGTCCGGCTCGACCAGCAGTTTGGCGCCGACATGGGGTCCGTCGATCACGGTCGCGAGCGCCACCGGGCTCTCGGCGCGGAGCAGTGCGGCGTAGCGCTCGAACACCGTGGCACCGTCGTCGGGATTCGGCGTGCTCACCAGTCGAGTTCCTCGATGTACAGATGGATCGTGCCGCCGCACGTGAGCCCGACGGCGAACGCCTCGTCGTCGGAGTAGCCGAACGTGATCACCCCGGGCTCGCGTTCGCCGGCGAGGATCGACAGCGCCTCGGCAACGACGGCACCCTCGACGCATCCGCCGCTCACGCTGCCCGCGACCTCGCCGTCGTCGGTGACGGCCATCGCGGCGCCGGGGTCGCGCGGGCCCGAGCCCTCGATGTCGACGACGCGAGCAACCGCGATGCGGTGCCCGGCGCCTCGCCAGCGGTCGATGTCATCCAGCAGGTCGTGCATGCTCAGCTCCTCGGCCGGTGTTCAGTCTGTGGCGGTCACGTTTCCGCGATCACCCGAGTCAGTTCTTCCATGGCGGCTACCGAATGACCCTCCACGAAACGGTCAACATACGGCAGTGCCGCCGCCATTCCCCGTGCCAGCGGTGCGTATCCGGGCGTCACCTTGAGTGGATTGACCCAGATCAATCGGTGGGTCACGCGCTGCAGTCGCTCCATCTCGGCGCCGAGTTCGTCGGGTTCCCCGCGGTCCCAACCATCGGAGAGGACGACCACGATCGAGTTGCGAGCCAGACCTCGAACCCCCCATTGGTCGTTGAACTGGCGAAGGCCGGTGCCGAGGCGCGTGCCGCCGCTCCAGTCGGCGACGCGCTCTCCGGCAGCTCGCACTGCGATGTCGGGGTCGCGACTGGTGAGCTCGCGTGTGATCCGCGTCAGCCGGGTTCCGAGTGTGAACGCCTCGACCTTCTGGCGGCCGGCGACCGCGGCGTGCACGAATCGAAGCAACGCTCGTGCATACGGCTCCATCGACCCGCTGACGTCGAGCAACAGGACGAGGCGACGCAGGCGGGGCGTGGGCGCAAGGTGATGTCGCTCGATGGGCTCACCACCAGCGCGGATGGCGGAGCGCACAGTGCGGCGGATGTCGGGCGTCGAGGTGCGTCGCGGCGTTGGGCCTCGGCGCAGCGATGCCCGCGGTGCGCCGACGAGGCGCAGGTGGCTCATCAGTTCCTGCGCCTGGGTGAGTTCGTCGGGCGAGTAGTCGGCGAAGTCCTTGTTCCGAAGGATCTCGGTGGCCGAGAACCGGAGCTCGATCACCTCGTCGTCGGTGTTGTCGGCGCCGTCATCTCCGTCGGCGGAGTCCTCGTCGGTGTCGACGGCGATCGTGATCGACAATGGCTCCTCGGCCGGGGCATCGGCTCCGCTGGACTGGCGTCCCTCGAAGAACACGGCGAATGCCCGGTCGTAGGACGCGATGTCCTCCATCCGTCGCACCAGAGTTGAGCGGCCCGCCCAATAGGTCGTGCCGCGATCGTCGAGCCCGGTGGCGCACAACGCCGCCGCGAACGTGTGGGTGCAGCTGGTCGGGACGCTGAGGCCGAGACCGCGCAGGATCTGAGTGAATGCCACGGCGATGTCGGCGGGCGAGGCGACCGCGACAGATGGCGTGGGCAGCGCTGCGTCGTCGGTGGCGGTGGGGTTCACGTCTCGTCGATGGTGAGCTGGCCGGGAACCTCGCGGTGGGCGCGTCCGGTGGCGATTGCCTGTTGGACGAGGTCGGCGACGCCGTGCTGTTCGACCCGCTGGCTGTCCTCGCGGTACTTCACCACGGTGCCGAGGGTGTTTGCGACCACCGTCTCGTCGAGCTCGGTTGCCCCGAGTCGGCCGAGGGCCGTGGCCCAGTCGATGGTCTCGGCGACGCCGGGCGGCTTGTAGAGCGACAGGCCGCGGAGGGCTTCGACAGCGCCGGCAACCTGGCGCGCGAGCTCGGCATCGATGTCGGGGACGCGGAGTCTGACGATCGCTACCTCGCGCTCGAATCCGGGATGCTCGACCCAGTGGTACAGGCAGCGCCGCTTCAACGCGTCGTGAACGTCGCGCGTGCGATTCGAGGTGAGGATCACGATCGGAGGCCGCTCGGCGCGGAACACGCCGACCTCGGGGATCGTGATCTGGAAGTCCGACAGCACTTCGAGGAGGTAGGCCTCGAACTCGTCGTCGGCACGGTCGATCTCGTCGATCAAGAGAACCGGTGGTGGCCCGTCGACGGGCTCGATGGCTCGAAGGAGTGCCCGCTTGACCAGAAACCGTTCACCGTAGAGCTCGGCTTCGAGTTCGTCGGCGGTGCGCGACGTCGATTCACCCGTGGCTTCGGTGGCGCGCAGGTGCAGCAGCTGACGGGCGTAGTCCCAGTCGTAGACGGCCTGCGACACGTCGATGCCTTCGTAGCACTGCAGGCGGATCAGTTGACCGCCCGTTGCGACCGCGAGCGTCTTGGCCAGCTCGGTCTTGCCGACCCCTGCCTCGCCTTCGAGCAACAACGGGCGGTTCAGCGTCATCGCCAGGAACACCGACGTCGAGATCCCCTCGTCGGGCAGGTAGCCGTGGCGTGCGAGCGCTCCGGCGACGGTGGCTGGTGTCATCGAGACGACGCTACCGGAGGGCCCGGGGTGACGTCTGCTCCGTCGCGCGGCCCGCGATCGCGGGCATCATGTGGGGGTGGTGGGCGGTGATCCTGAACAACGCGATGCGGTGCGACCGCGGATCCCTGCCGATGCACCGCTCGACATCGCTGTGCACACGTCGGGTATCCGTGCCGTGCAGGCCCGTGTCGACGACGGTCCCCGGGTCGCGCTGCAACGCGACGCTCGTACGGGTGACTGGATCGGTGAGGTTCCAGCGGGATCGCGCTATGTGATCGCGGTGGACGACGATCGACTCGCGCTCGATCCCCGTGCGACCGAAGTGTGGTTCCCGTCGGGGCACTCGCGCGACGCCAACAAGCGAAATGGCGGTGTGTCCGCCGCTGACTTCCCTCGAGCGGTTGCAGCGCCGTGGCCTGCCGCTCGTCCCCAGCGCAACACGACCCGGCCTCTCGTCGTCTACGAGGCACATGTGCGCGGGCTCACCGCGGGCCGTCCCCGGCCCGACGCCGGAAGCTATCGAGCAGCGATCGACGAACTTCCTCGTCTCGCCGACCTCGGGGTGTCGGTGCTCGAACTGCTCCCCGTGCACCAGTTCGACCCCGATGAAGGCAACTACTGGGGGTACATGCCGCTCGTGTTCGGTGCCGTGCACCGTCACTACGCGTCCGGCGATCATCCCGCCGAGGAACTCGCCGACCTCGTGACCGCCGCGCACGACCACGACATCGAGGTATGGCTCGACGTGGTGTTCAACCACACCACCGAATCCGATCGAACGGGTCCGTACTACTCGCTGCGGGTGCTCGACGAGCGTGAGTACTACGTCGTGCGGCCCGACGGCACGTATCTCGACGATTCCGGGACCGGGAACGTGGTCGACGCGCACTCGCCGCAGTCGCGCCGCCTGATCATGGAGGCGCTCGACCGGTTCGCCGACCTCGGCGTCGACGGGTTCCGATTCGACCTCGCCGCCGTGCTGGCGCGTGATGCCGATTTCGTCCGGGCGATCGGTGACTGGGGTGAGCGTCGAGGGGTGCGGCTCGTCGCCGAGCCGTGGGACATGGCGCGCTACCTGCTCGGCCCGGACTTCCCCGACCAGCGGTGGATGCAGTGGAACGGCGAGTTCCGCGACGACGTTCGTGGGTTCCTGCGCGGCGAGCCGGGCATGGTGCCGTCGATGGTGCAGCGCCTCGCGGGCAGCGCCGACCTGTTCACCTCGCCGATGTCTTCGCTGAACTTTCTGACCGCGCACGACGGCTTCACGATGTACGACCTCGTCGCCTACGACCACCGGCACAACGAGGCCAACGGGTGGGACAACACCGACGGCCACCATCACAACCGCTCGTGGAACTGCGGGTGGGAGGGCGATGTCGGAGTGCCCGACGACGTGATGGTCCTGCGCCGCCGGCAGCTGCGCAACGCGGTGTGCCTGCTGTTGCTCAGCCATGGCGTGCCGATGTTCGTGGCCGGCGACGAATTCGCCCGCACGCAGGGTGGCAACAACAACGCCTACAACCAGGACAACGAGACATCGTGGATCGACTGGCAGCGGGCGGTCGAGTGGTCCGATCACGAACGGTTCGTTCGCCACGTGCTCGCCGTTCGCTCCGCGCATCCCGTGCTGTGGGACCCGGAGCGGTGGGGGAGCCGCCTGGTCGCCTTCGGAGCCACCGGCGACCCGGACGTGGGGTTCGAGTCGCGGTCGATCGCCTGGGCGGTCGATGGGCTCTACGTGATGGCGAACATGTGGTGGGAGCCGGTCGAGTTCACGCTCCAGGTGCCCGGCGACTGGCACGTGGTCATCGACACGACGACCGATTCGGTCAGCCGCGCCGAGTCGGCTCGACCGGCGGGCGCCTCGGTCACCGTCGGCCCCCGCTCGATCGTCGTCCTGATGAAGGAGCGGATACCAGGTGTGACGTCTGGGGTCTGACCCGAAACGTCACACTCACGAGTCGAAGCCGAGGCCCATTCGGTCGAGGGTGCGCAGCCAGACGTTGCGTTTGCCGGTCTTGTCTTCATGGTTGAGCGACCATCGCGTGGCCTGGATCCCCATGAACCGGAACGGTTCCGGTGGGAACGGCAGCGGCTTGTCCCTGACGAAGTCGGTCTTGGTGGCGATCGACTTCCTGCCGGCGAGCAGGTCGAGCATCGTCGATGCAGCGAATCTCGTGGCGGCGACCCCGAGGCCGGTGTAGCCGACGGCGTAGACGACCCGGTTCGACATCGCGGAGCCGAAGAAGACCGAGAACCTCGTGCTCGTGTCGATCGCACCCCCCCACGTGTGGGTGAACTTCAGGTCGTCGAGCTGGGGAAACGTCTCGAAGAAGTGGCCGGACAGCTTGGCCCACGTTTCGGGGCGGCTCTCGCGCTCGGTCGAGACCTTCGACCCCCAGAAGTAGATCGCGTCGTATCCGCCCCACAGAATGCGGTTGTCCGACGTGAGTCGGTAGTAGTGGAACTGGTTGGTGATGTCGGACAACCCCTGGCGGTTGGTCCAAGCGATTCGGTCGAGTTGTTCGCTCGACAACGGTTCGGTCACCAAGCAGTAGTCGTACACCGGCACCATGTACTGCCTGATGCGCTTCAACAGCGGTTTGTCGGCGTTGGTGCCGAGCACCGCCTGCGCGCAGCGGATCGTTCCGAGCGGCGTGACGACGGCGACGCCGCGGCCGTCCTTGTCGACCGAGGTCGCCTTGGTGTGTTCGTAGATCCGCACCCCGAGTTCCTCGGCGACGCGTTTGAGTTCCCAGGCAAGCTTGGCGGGGTCGACGAGCGCCGCACGTCCCATCCGGAACAACCCGCCCGTGTACGTCGGCGAGTTGACCTCGGCGCGCATTGCATCTTGGTCGAGCCACCGGACCTGTTGGCCGAGTGACCGCAACAGGTCGTGCTCTTCGCGCAGCTCGTCGAGATAGGACGGGGGATGGTTGACGTGAGCGACGTCGATCACGCCGTTGCGCTCGTAGTCGCACTGCATCGAATATCGCTCGATCGCAGCCTCGATGTCGTTGAGGTTGCGCAGGCCGAGCTCTTCGAGGGTGTCGATCTCGTCGGCGTGACGATCCATGCCGTTGCCGACACCGTGGGTGATCGAGGCCTCCATGAAACCGCCGTTGCGTCCACTGGCCGCGCCGCCGACTTCGCCCTTGTCGATCAGGACCACGTCGCGCGAGGGATCTCGCTCCTTCGCTATCACCGCAGTCCACAACCCGGTGTAGCCGCCGCCGACGATGCAGAGATCGCAGTGCTCGTCGCGGACGAGCGTGGGGTTCGACTCGGGGATGTCCGCGCTCTCGAGCCAGAACGGATACGGCTCCGCGTCGGCGATCGCGTCGAGGGCACGCTGGTCGTACGATTGGTCTCCGTTGGCGGCGTCGTTGCTCATGATCTCACTGGCCGAGATCGTACCTCTCGCTCGAGCGAGCCGACGTGCTCCCGGCGCCTCGCTGCCGACGGGTATGACCCCATACGGTGACGCGATGGAACTTGGGATCAGCGGCCGACGCGCCGCGGTGGCGGCAGCGACATCCGGACTCGGCTTGGCCTCGGCGGTGGCGCTCGCCGCCGAAGGCGTCCACGTGGCGATCTGCGGGCGCGATCCCGACCGTCTGGCGGCTGCCGCGGCCACGGTCGGCCACGGTTGCGTGCCGATCGTTGCCGACGTGTCGACGCCCGACGGGGCCGCAACCTTCGTCGACGACGCCGCGGCCGCACTCGGCGCCATCGACATCCTCGTCCCGAACGCGGGTGGTCCGCCGCCGGGCACGTTTGCGTCGACGCCGGTCGAGGCCTATCCGGCCGCGCTCGAGTTGAACCTGCTCTCGGTCGTGGCGATGTGCAAGGCCGCCGTGCCGGCGATGCAGGAGCGTCGCTGGGGACGAGTCGTGGCGATCACGTCGCTGTCGGTGCGCCAACCCATTGCCCAGTTGATCCTCTCGAACACCGCTCGCGCCGGGGCGACGGGTTTTCTCAAGACGCTGGCGCTCGAAGTGTCGCGTGACGGCGTCACCGTCAACAGCGTGCAGCCGGGTCTGCACCGGACTCCTCGGATCACCGATCTGTACAGCGAGGATCAGCAGGCGTCGATGCGGATGGGTGACGCGTCCGACTTCGGCCAGGTGGTGGCATTCCTGTGTGGCGAGCCGGCCAAGTTCACCACTGGCGTGCAGCTCCACGTCGACGGCGGCGACTACCTCGGACTGCTCTGAACGCAACCGCTGCGTGCGCTTCAGGCGGCGTGTTCGGGATTCGTCGTGAGGTACGTCGCAGCGTCGATCGGTGCAGACTCCGAGTAGCCGATCGGCAATCGGATCGTGCCGGCCGAGGAGCCGAAGAACACTTGGAAGGCGTGGTAGCCGGCGTACAACTCCGGCTCGTCACGCAGACTCTCGGCGTAGGCGGTGACCACTGCGACGTAGCCGTCGTTGGGGTTGTACTGATACACCGCGGCATTCATGTCGTCGGGGCCGCCGCTCTGCGCGAGGTAGGTCGCAGCCCCGATGATCGCATCGCGCGGCACGGTCGGATCGCCTGCGCAGCAGGTCGTCCAAGTCGTCGGCAGGAACTGCATCGGCCCGACCGCCCCCGCCGACGACACGCCTTGGATCCGACCCATGCGCGTCTCTTGCAGGTGGATCGCGGCGAGCCAGTACCACGCAATGCCGGTGAGTTGCTCGGCCTCGGCGTAGTGGGCGAGGAGCGCGTCGATCGGTTCGGGCTCGTCGACCGTCCACGCGGGGAGCTCGTCGGGGAGCGGCTGGGGCGGTCTCGATGCGCTGCGCTGTTGCAGGAACTGCCGGGCCCGAACGATTCGCTCCACCGCCGGCGCGGCCGAGGGCTCGAGTCTGCTCAGCACGGCGTCGTCGAGGTCGGCGCTGTTGGCGAGCTGTCGCAGCACGAGTTGGTAGTCGACGCCCGCAGCGGCGCGCTCATCGTCGGTCGCGGTCGTATCGACGATCGCGGCGTGGCTCGATGACAGGCGAGCGGCGAACTCGTCGGCATCGAGCGTTCCGTCGAGGCGTGCGGGCGGTTCCCCGAGCCCGGGGCTCGGGGAACCACGGTCGGTTGTCGCCGGTGCCACCGTGGTCACGGGCTCCAAGGAGTCCTGAACCGGGACGTCTGTCGTGGACACGATGGCCGCAGTGGTGGATGGCGTCGTGGTCACCGCACTCTCGCCAGCGGCGCATCCAGTCGCCCCGAGGCCGACGATCGTGGCTGCTGCGACCGCGAGCGGTATCCGCATCCCCCTCCGCATCATGCGGGTGCGTCGTACTCGGCCCGTGATGCACGCAACCGGAGATCCTCCAGGACCCGTCGGTTCGCTGCCTGCAGGTCGGCGAGGAACGCCACTGCCCACAGCTGCGCGGCGACCACGATCAGACCGATGCCACCGAGCAGGCTCGGCACGCGGCTGGTGTAGTCGTCCTCGAACAGGTAGAGGCCCAGCCATCGCAGCAAGAGCGCCGCTCCGAGCACGAACGGGACCAGGCCGATCAGGAAGAAGAAGCGGAATGGCTTGTACAACGCGAAGCTGCGGATGATCGCCTGCGCGGACCTCCACACGTAGCGAGCGCTGCTCTTGACGAGCCGCGAGTCTCGGGTCTTGGGGTTCACTCGGATCGGGACCGACTCGATCGCGATGCCGTTCCAGCCTGCTTGCACGATCGTCTCCATCGTGTAGGTGTATTTGCCGAACACCTGGACCCGCATGGCCGCGTCCCGCGTGTACGCCCGGAATCCACTCGCAGCGTCTTTGACGCCTGTTCCGGAGAAGCGGCGGACGACCGAGCTCCCCACCCGCTGCAGCGCCTTCTTCGTGCGCGAGAAGTCGTCGATGTCGGCAATCGGACGCTCGCCGACGACCATGTCCGCGCGTCCGGCGAGCACCGGTGTCACCAGGTCAGGAATCGACGATCCCTGGTACTGGTTGTCGGCGTCGGTGTTGACGATGACGTCGGCGCCGGCCCGAAGGCAGGCGTCGATGCCGGTCATGAACGCGGTGGCGAGCCCGCGGTTGCGGCCGTGTGACACGATGTGGTCGACGCCGAGTTCTCGTGCCACCTCGATGGTCCGGTCGGTGCTGCCGTCGTCGATCACGAGCCATTCGACGACGTCGACTCCCGGTACCTGACGGGGGAGGTCGGCCAGGGTCATCGGCAGGGTCGCTTCCTCGTTGAAACACGGGATCTGGATGATCAACGTGACCGGGCCTGCCTCTGATCGGGCAACGGTGGGTTCACCGGCGTTCGACATCACGGCGCAGCGTAACGGTCGAGCGTCACCTCGTCCGCTCGGTCGCCGGCCGGCCCAGGAGCGGGAGCCGTTCGAGCAACAGCGACCGACATGGCGGCCCCGAGCAGGTCGACCGCGATCGACACCACGCGGCTCAACACCGCGACCGAAACAGCGATGTCGGCGCCGAGCATCGCCGTGGTCATCGAGATGAAGATCGTCTCGCGGACACCGATGCCGCCGGGCACGCCGACGATCACGAACCCGGCCATCCAGGAGATGCAGGTCGCGAAGACGAGTTCGATGACGACCGATTCGTCGAGCTCGACTCCCAGGGCCACGGCGGCGAAGATGTTCATGCCGGCAAAGGCGACCCACACAGGAAGGTGCCGGGCCACGACGAGCGCAAACCAGCGAGCGTCGGGGAGGCGGAGTTCTCGCGTCGTGACCCGCCGCGCCAGACGGTCCATGAACCGTCGAGCGGGCGGCGAGGCGATCGCCACGAACAGCAGCAGCAACACTGCGGCGAACGTCGCCGCAATCGCTCGATGGTCGGTCGGCGTCATCAGCCCGGTGATCGCCGCCACGGTCGCGGATCCGAGAAACGTGGTGACCATCGACATCGCCGTCGAGGAGTACGCAGCGCCGCGTGGCGTCGCTTCGCGGTGAGCCAGTTCGGCCTGGCCGACGATCGGCCAGATCCCACCCGGTACGTACTTGCCGAGTTGGCCGACGAAGAACCATGCCATCCCTCGCCGCCATGGTGCGGCAGCGCCGCCGTGGCGGAGGATCAACAACCAGTTCACACCGATGAGGGCCATGGCGATGCACCCTGCAACGGCTCCCACGAGCAGCCAGCCGAGCTCGGCTGACGACAACGCGTCAGCGATTGCTTCGCGGTCGCGGATGATCCGGCTGGTGACGAAGGCGATGCCGGCGACACCGATGGCGATCCCGATCAGGTTGGCGAGACGTGATCGGTTCATGGCTCAGGTCGAGCGGGTGGCGTCGCGCGTGGTTGCGAGCACCATCGTCCATGGCAACGGCGTGGCACGATCGACGACGTCGAAGTGGGCGTTGACGAGTTTGGCGAATCCGCGGTTCGTCCAATGGTTGATGTGCCCCGGGGTGTTGCCGAGGTCGCGCAGATACCGGCCGCGGGCCATGTTGCCCGCCCGCCAGATCGGTTCGAAGGGGACCGAAGCGATCAGTGACCCTGCGCAGACGCGGGCGAGTTCGGCCATGGCGGCTGCGGGATCGGGGAGGTGTTCGAAGACCTCGATGGCCAAGACCAGGTCGAACGTGCCGTCGGCGAACGGGAGCGAGCCCGCATCGCCGAACGCGCACGACAGGTCGCGCGACTGCCACTGAGCGGCCAGTTCCTCGTCGGGGAGATCGAGGCCGATGACCGGAACTCCGGCGAAGCGCTCGATGACCCGGCTGGTCACGATCCCCTCGCCGATGCCGATCTCGAAGATGCGTGTCGGAGCCGTCGTGTCGAGAAACCGGTCGAGTGCGGAGAAGAAACCGCGCATCATCCGTTGTTCGATCGGATTGGTCGATCCGTACTTGTCGTAGGTGTTCCCGGTGGGGATTGCAGTGTGGTCAGGCATCGTCGTCGGCATCTCGTCGTGGCTTGTGGTGAAGTCTGGTGGTTCGGGTGGTCTCGGCGCGGGAGCGTATCGAACCACGGTCAGTTGTCGGGGAGACGCCACAGGATCCAACGCTGGTCCGACCAGACCTCCTCGAACCCCTCCCGTCGGGCGTCGACCGCGCTGAGTTCGGGTTGCCAGTACGTCGAGTTGCGCCGCTCGGCGTAGTAGTCGGCGCTCTCGATGATGCGGTCGAGTTGTTTGGTCTGGAACGCACGACGGTCGGTCAGCAGCGTCATCGTGCGCGCCCGGTAGTACGCCACGATCGCATCGGGTTCCGTGAGCTCGTCGACGGCCGCGAAGACCGGTGACACCACCGGGTTCGACGGCCCCGACTGCACACGGCCCAGGTCGTTGTACTGCTGGGCATCGGAGATGTCGCTCGCGAGCACGACGCCGTGGGCAACCACGAGCAACCCGAGCGGAACCAGCGCCACGGCGGTGGCGATGCGTACGGACCGCCCCCACCGTGCAAACAGCCAGCCCAGGCCGGCAACCAGTGCCACTGTGGCGAAGTAGGCCACCCACGGGGTCACCTGGAACCAGTAGCGGTCGACGCGGCGGAGGTGCGTGCTGATCGCGAGTGCGCTGAGGGCGGCGAGCAGCAGGAGCGGCAGGTCGAGGGTGGGTCGGCGTCGCACACCGATGACGGCACCGATCAGTGCGACGACGAGCACGACGACGCCCACTGCGGTGTGGCCGCCGAGGCCCAGCTGGTCGCTCAGAATGCCCGGATACTCGGCCATCCGGTCGTCGAGGAAGGCGGAGCTGTTTCCGTTGTCGGGCAGCAGATCGGTGGGCAGCAACAGCTGCGCGAGCGTCGCGCCGACCGCGAACGCAGCGAACGGCGTCACGATCGCTGGCCAGTGCGTGCGCAGCACTGCGTCGATGCCCGCGAGCCCGGGTTTCGCACGGGCGCGACCGGCCGTGACGACGTCGTACACCTCCATCACGCCGATCACGCCGAGCAGCACGATCGATTCACGGCGGACGTTGAATGCGAGCACGACCAACGCTCCGAGGGCAACCAGCCGACCTGTCGTGGCGGTGATCAGGGTGGCAGTGCCCCGAATCCGGTCGTACCACCAGATCACGAGCGCGATCGCAGCCAGATGGGGGAACTCGGTGAGGAGCTGGTCGGTGTGCGCGAGGTACAGGGGCGACGTGGCGAACACCGCGATGAGTGCGGTGGCCGGTCCCCACCCGATGCGTCGTCGCACGATCCCATGCAACAGCACCAACCAGAGACAGAACGTGGCGACCTCCACGATCTTGAGACGGTCGTAGTCGAGGCCCCAGGCGTGGACGAACGGCGCCAGTAGCAGCGGCCACACCCACGGATAGGCAATCGGGCTGAAGCCGTTGTCGGAGTTGAGCACCGCGAACCGGTTGTCGGACACCACCTGGCCGACATCGCCGTCGAACAGGCTGCGCGCCTGGCGCAGGTAGAGCGCAAAGTCGTCGCCCTGTGTGTGACCGGTGCGATGCAGTAGCACCGCCAGGATCGCAGCGATCGCCACGATCGCAGGCAGGGCGAGCGTGCGCGCCACGGTGCTCACGGTGGCGGTCGGCCGACGCATCGGCGCAACGTTAGAGCCTGGGCGCGGTCGACGAGCAGCGCCGACCGGGCCGACGCTCATCTCGTGCGTGGCGCGAGGTGAACGTCAGGCGGAGGCTGCGTCGAGGGCTCGACGAGTGAGGACGCGGGCGAGGTGCTGGCGGTACTCGATGCTGGCGTTCAGATCGGCCTGCGGATCGGCGTCGGCGGCTGCTTGCTCGGCGGCGTCTGCCACACTCGCTCCGCTGGCGATCGCAGCAGCGACGGTCGTGGCGAGCACTGGCGTTGCTGCCATGTTGACGAGGCCGACTCCGGCTTGATCGCCATTGCGCCACGCGGCCACTCCGACGATCGCCCAGTCCTGGGCGCGACGGTTGAACTTCTGGAAGTTCCAGCCAGCACCGTTCATCTTCGGGACTCTGACTTCCGTGAGGATCTCGTCGGGTTCGAGTGCCGACTCGAAGAACGTCCGGTAGAAGTCGCTCGCCGCGATCTCGCGGGTGCCGTTCGGGCCTTGCGCCACGTAGGTGGCGCCGAGGGCGAGCGTCGTCGCCGGCAGGTCGGATGCCGGATCGGCGTGAGCGATCGTGCCGCCGAGTGTGCCGCGGTGGCGCACCTGTGGGTCGCCGACGTGGCCGGCGGCATGGGCCAACAACGGCACGTGCTCCTGCAGGAGCGCCGAGGTCTCGACGTCCATGTGACGCGTCATGGCGCCGATGGCGATCTGATCGCCCTCCTCGCGGATGTACGACAGGTCGGAGAGTCGCCCGATGTCGATCAACACGCTCGGCTGGGCAAGGCGCAGCTTCATCATCGGCAACAGGCTGTGGCCGCCGGCGATGAACTTTGCCTCGTCGCCGTGTTGAGCGACGAGGCTGATCGCTTCCTCGGCCGACTCGGCGCGGACGTAATCGAACGGTGCGGGAATCACTGGGTGCCTCCGGGAGTGGTGATGGATTGAGCGGACGCAACTGCGTTCCAGATGGTGTTCGGACTTGCGGGCATTGCGACGTCGCGGACTCCGAGCCCGGACAACGCATCGACGATGGCGTTCATGACGGCAGGTGCGGCTCCGATCGTGCCAGCTTCACCGACGCCCTTCACTCCGAGCGAATTGGTCGGTGATGGGGTGACGGAGCGGCCGAGGGTGATCGGCGGGACGTCGCTTGCCGCGGGCACGAGGTAGTCGGCGAGCGTCGAGGTCCGCAGGTTGCCGTCGGTGTCGTAGTCGGCGCCTTCGTACAGCGCCTGGGCAAGTCCTTGGATGACGCCGCCATGCACCTGGCCCTCGACGATCAGCGGGTTGACCTGGTTGCCGCAGTCGTCGACGGCGACGTACTGCAGTACGTCGACGTCGCCGGTCTCGGTGTCGACCTCGACGAGGCACATGTGTGTGCCGAATGGCCAGGAGAAGTTCGGTGGGTCGTAGGTGACCTGGGCCTCGAGGTTCGGCTCGAGCCCGTCGGGCAGGTCGTGGGCCGTGAACGCGGCGAACGCAATTGCCGCGAGCGGTGTCGACTTCGACGGCGTGCCGGTGACGCGGAATTCGCCGTCGACGAACTCGAGGTCGTCGACGTTGGCTTCCATCTGGTGCGCCGCTATCTGCTTGGCCTTCTCGATCACCTTGTCGCACGCCATCGACACCGCGACGCCACCGACGGGCAGCGAACGCGACCCGTAGGTGTCCATACCGAGCGGAGCGATCATGGTGTCGGAGTGCAACACGTCGACGTCGGCAGGATCGATGCCGAGCTTGTCGGCCACGATCATCGACCACGATGTCTCGTGGCCCTGTCCGTGCGGGGACGTGCCGGTGACGACCTGGACCTTCGCGGTGGGAAGGATGCGGACCGTGGCGGCTTCCCAGCCGCCGGCGGAGTAGTTCAGCGAGGCCAGCACCCGAGACGGAGCGAGCCCGCACATCTCGAAGTAGGTCGACACCCCGAGCCCCAGCCGCCTCGTGGACCCCGCGACGTTCTGGGTGGCCTGGCGGGCGCGTACCGCCTGGTAGTCGATCAGGTCGGCGGCGATCGTTGCTGCCTTGTCGTGGTCGCCCGAGTCGTAGACGAGCCCGGTACATGCCTCGTACGGGAACTGTTCGGGCTGGATGAAGTTGCGGCGGCGCAGCTCCAACGGATCGATCCCGATTTCGGTCGCGAGCGCGTCCATCGCCCGTTCGATCGCATAGGTCGCCTCGGGGCGCCCGGCTCCACGGTAGGCGTCGGTCGGAGTGAGGTTCGTGAACACACCCGTACACGAGAAGTCGTACGCCTTGGGAAGGTCGTACACGCCGGCGTACAAGAACGCGCCGAGCAGCGGGATTCCGGGAGTGATGAGCTGCATGTAGGCGCCCATGTCGGCGGTGAGCCGAACCCGCATCGCCGTCAGCTTGCCATTGGCATCCGCGGCGAGTTCCATGCGTTGAATCTGGCCGCGTCCCTGGATCGTGGCGACGGCGTTCTCGGATCGCGTCTCGTTCCAGCGGATCGGTACCCCGTGCTTGCGCGAGAGCGCAACACACAACAGTTCCTCGGCGTAGACGTCGAGCTTCGAGCCGAACCCGCCCCCGACCGCCGGCGCAACGACACGCAGTTGGTGCTCGGGCACCCCGAGCGTGACGGCGATCATCACCTTGAGCACATGGGGGATCTGCGTCGAGGTGTACAGCGTGATGTCGCCGCCGAACGGCTGGGGGATGGCGACGACCGCTCGCGGTTCCATCGCCATCGGGATCAGACGCTGCTGGACATAGCGCTCGCTGACGGTGTGAGCAGCCTTGTCGAACGCTCGCTGGACGGCGCCGTCGGTCTCCTCGATGAGCAGGTTCCACGTGTACGACGTGTTGGTGCCCAGGTCGGAGTGCACGAGCACGCGGTCGGACAATGCGTCTTCGAGGTCGGTGACGGCGTCGCTCGGATCGTAGGTGACGTCGATCGCATCGATCGCATCGTGGGCGATCGCGTCGCTGTCGGCGAGCACGACGGCCACGCCGTCACCGACGAAGTTGACCGCGTCGGTGGCGATCGGGTGATGCGGCGGGTTGAGCATGTCCTCCGTGACCGCCCACGCACACGGCATCGGGGCGGCCCAGAGATCGGCAAGGTCTGCGCCGGTGTAGACGGCGCGCACCCCTGGCATCTCCGCTGCGGCACTCGTGTCGATCGACACGATCGTCGCGTGGGCATACGGGCTGCGCAGCACGGCCAGGTGGAACGCACCCGGCACCTTCATGTCGTTGGTGAACACCGCCTCGCCGGTGAGCAGGACCGGGTCCTCCTTGCGGAGAAGGCGGCTCCCGATCACACCGGTGCCGGTGCTCGGATCTTCGGTGATGGTCATGTCTGGACCCCCATCCAGTCAGGTGATGCGTTCGATCGTGTGGTCAGGCTCCGGCCGAGGCAGCGGCGAGCACGGACTTGACGATGTTGTGATAGCCGGTGCAACGACAGAGGTTGCCCTCCAAGCCGATGCGGACCTCGTCCTCGGTCGGGTTCGGATTCTCCTGCAGCAAGCTGGTCGCGGCCATCACCATGCCCGGTGTGCAGTAGCCGCACTGCAGGCCGTGGTTCTCCATGAAGGCCTGCTGCATCGGATGCAGCGTGCCGTCGGCGTCGGCCATGCCTTCGATCGTTCGGATGTCGGCACCGTCAGCCTGCACCGCGAGCACGGTGCAGCTCTTGACAGCCTCACCGTTCAGGTGCAGCGAACACGCGCCACACGATGACGTGTCGCAGCCGATGTTGGTGCCGGTCAGCCCGACGTGCTCGCGGATGTACTGCACGAGCAGCAAGCGCGGCTCGACATCGTGGGTGTGCTGCGTGCCGTTGACGGTGACCGTGATTTCCACTGGTGCCCCCAAGTGTTCGTCGTGGTGGATGAGCGACCCCGCCGTGCGGCGCCAGGTGACCATCATGCATCATCGGCGCCGCCGCGTCGACATCGAACGTCACCGAGAACCACCGCGCCACCTGTGGGGTCGGACCCCAGACGTGACACTCAGGACAGGATGGTCGACAGGTCCTTGACGGCCAGGTAGATCAGGAAGCAGATGATCGCCGTGCCGAAGATCGTGTAGTGCCAGCGCTTCGAGTGGTTCGCACGCCAGAACCGTCGGATGCTGTACACGATCGACACCATTGCCAGCACACCGATCACGACGCCGATGTACGGTCCGACGCCGCGAGCGATGCCGACCGCCGGGAGCACGAACGGGAACACGATGTACATCAGCAGACACCGGCAGGTGCTGATGAACAACGACTTCTGGAACGCCGAGCGGGCTTCGTTGGCGGTGGAGGTCTGGCCTTCGGGCAGCCGGAGCAGGCGCCGCATGAACTGGTCGGCCGGCGAACTCGACGGGGCAAGTGACGCCGGAGTCGGAGGAGCCGTCGCGGGCGTGGCGGTGTCGGTCGGCGGTTGGTCGGCGGTGGTGCTCATGGCCGCAGAGAACGGTACGTGGCTGCGACCGCTGCGGCAACTTCTCCGGGGGAGTCCGCGAGGGCTGCGGCGCCCGCTGTCTCGAGCTCGGTGACCGATCCGAAACCCCAGGTGACACCGACACAGTCGATGCCGTTCAAGTGAGCGCCCTCGACATCGTGGTCGCGGTCGCCGACCATCACGACGCGTGGAAGGTCCGATGGCCCGAGTCGCAGCGAGATGAGGGCGTAGTTGATCACCTCGGCCTTGGTGCGACGGCCCGTTCCGACGTCGACCGTCGCTCCTGCCTGGACCTCGAAGTAGTCGGCGAAACCGAAGTGCTCGATGATTCGCCGAGCGGTGGGCTCGGGCTTGGCGGTCGCGATCGAGAGCGTGTGGCCCGCTGCCGTGAGTTCATCGAGCATGTCGGCGATGCCCGGATACACCGCGTTCTCGAACAGCCCGATGTCCTCGTAGCGGTCGCGGTAGGCGAGCACGACTCGCTCGATGTCGTCGATGGGGATGCCGAGCGTCGGGAAGCTGATCTCGAACGGCGGTCCGATCGCGGCGCGGACCTGGTCGTCGGAGGGAGGTTCGTAGCCGCAGACACTGAAGGCGTGTCGCAGGGAACGTCCGATGCCCGGTGAGGAATCGGAGATCGTTCCGTCGAGATCGAGCAGGACGTGCGTGGCTTCGAGCTTCATCAGTGGGCGAGCTTGTCGAGGCGCTCGAAGTCGTCGTCGCCCCCGACGGCGATCAGGACCTGGTGGGGTTCGATCACGATGTCCGGGTCGGGGTTCGTCGTGAAGGTGCCATCGACTCGTCGAAGTGCCAGCACCAGCACTCCGGACCGTTTGCGCAGGTCGGCTTCTCGCAGTGTCTTGCCCGCCAGTGCCGATCCCTCGGGGACGTCGTACTCCTGCATCCGGAACTCGAGTGACCGTTCGTGCATCACGACGTCGACGAACTCCGCCACGTGCGGGCGGGAGACGAACGAGGCCATGCGGGCAGCGCCGAGTTCCTGCGGGTTGACCACGCGGTCGGCGCCGGCGTTGGCGAGCTTCGGCACGCTCTCGTCCTGGCGGGCGCGCGCCACGATGAACAGGCTGGGCCGGATCGCTCGTGCCGAAAGGGTCACGAACAGATTCTCGGCGTCGCCCTCGAGCGCAGCGACGAGCGCCTGGGCGCGCTCGATGCCTGCGGCGCGCAAGGTC
Source organism: Ilumatobacteraceae bacterium (assembly GCA_035527095.1). Taxonomy (GTDB): domain Bacteria; phylum Actinomycetota; class Acidimicrobiia; order Acidimicrobiales; family Ilumatobacteraceae; genus Sva-07. The sequence continues at coordinate 85,751 of DATLBC010000138.1, forward strand.
GAGTCGAGCGTGGCGTCACCCACGACCGTGGGGTAGGAGACGCCGGCAACGCGGTCGGCGTCGGCGTCGACCACCACGACGGAGTGCCCGCTGTGGACGAGGTCGTCGGCGACGGCCCGCCCGACGCGTCCCCAGCCGCACACGACGGTGTGGCCCGACATCTTGCTGATTTCTCGGTCCATGAGCCGCCTCCCGACGAAGTCTCGCAGTTGTCCTTCGACCACCACCTGCACCGCCAGGGTGAAGGTGTACAACACCGTCGAGACGCCGGTGATGATGATGAAGATGGTGAACCACTGTTCGAGGTTGTTGAAGTCCTGGAGTTCCCGGAAGCCCACCGTGGTCACCGTCGTGACCGTCTGGTAGCTCGCGTCGGTGAGGCTCATTCCGAACAGCCAGTAGCCGAACGTGCCGACGACACCGACCGCGAACACCATCGCGATGGCGCGCTGCAGCCGTCCGATCGCGGTGTAGTTCACGACGCCGACGGTAGCCCGCACACCACCGCGCACAGCAGTACAACGGGGCTCAGACCCGTGGTGTGCTCGTCAGCGGCCGTGGAGGCGCTCGCGGATCAACGGCTCGTAGTGTTCGAGCGGGTTGCTCACGTAGTCGGCGTCGAAGGCCGTCTGGTCGTACTTCGCGCAGAACTCCTCGGTGTGCTCGAAGAAGGGCGAGTCGCGATGCGCCTCGCGGGCGTTCTTGTCGCGGCCGATGTAGTCCCAGAAGTAGTAGCCCTGGAACTCGCCGTGGTGCTTGACCATGAAGTGGTTCGCTTCGGACACGAACGGCTTGAGGATGCCGGCTGCAATGTCGGGGTGGCTGTACGGGCTGAGCGTGTCGCCGATGTCGTGCAGCAGTGCGCACAGCACGTACTCGTCGTCGCGCCCGTCCTTCTCGGCGCGGGTGGCGGTCTGCAGGCTGTGCTCGAGGCGGTTGACCGGGAATCCGCCGTGGTCGAACTCCAGGGCACGCATCAGCTCGATGACGCGATCGGCGACGAACGACTGTGTGATCTGCAGCTGGGGGGCGATGATCGCCCAGTCGTCGGCAGTCGACTCCTCGAAGCTCTTGAACGAGGTGCGCTGGTGCTCGGTGGTCGTCATGTCGTCTCCCTGTCGGGATTACATCAGGGGTCTGACCCCTGATGTAATCGTCACGTTGCGGATTGGATGGCGCGCCAGACCTTCTCGGCGGTGGCGGGCATGTCGATGTGTCGGACGCCGAGGTGGCCGAGGGCGTCGATCACGGCGGACTGGACCGCCGGCGTCGAGCCGATCGTGCCCGACTCACCGATGCCCTTTGCGCCGAGCGGATTGACGAACGTCGGGGTCTCCATGTGGATCACCTCGAAGCTCGGCAGTTCGGTGGCCGAGATCATTGCGTACTCGGCGAGGTTGGAGGTGATCGGGTTGCCGTCCTCGTCGTAGCGGACCTCCTCGAGCAGCGCCTGTGCGGTGCCCTGGGCGATGCCGCCGTGGATCTGACCATCGAGGAGCATCGGATTGACCACCCGACCAGCGTCGTCGCATGCGACCTGGCGGAGATGCTTCACGTGTCCCGTACCGGTGTCGACCTCGACCACGGCGACGTGGGCGCCGAAGGGGAATGTCGCTTGGCCGGCGTCGAACCGTGTGTCGATCGTGAGGTCGTCGCCCTGACCCTTCGCGGCGACGGCGATGTCGGCCCACGTCTTGGCGACCGCCGGGGTGCCTGCGACATGGAACGCACCGTTGTCCTTGTCGAGCACGATGTCGGCCTCGTCCGCTTCCAACAGCGAGGCGGCGAGTTTCTGGGCCTTCTCGACGAGTTCGATCGACGCCTGGTTGACTGCGGCACCGCCCTGCTGGAGCGAACGCGAGCCCATCGTGCCGCCACCGGCGGGGACCAGGTCGGTGTCACCCCAGATCAGCGTGATCTGGTCCATTGGAATGCCCGTTTGGTCGCTTGCGATCATCGACCACGACGTGTCGTGACCCTGGCCGTGCGGCGACGTGCCGGTGTACACGAGCGCTGAGCCGTCGTCTTGGACCTCGATCTTCGCGGCTTCGCCCATCGGGTCGACACCACCGGTGATTTCGACGTAGACGCTGACACCGATGCCCAGCTGCTTGTCGGCGCCGGCCTCGCGGCGGCGGGCCTGCTCAGCTCGGAGATCGGCGTAGCCCGCGGCGTCGAGCGCCTTGTCGAGCGCAACCTCGAAGTCGCCGACGTCGTAGGCCTGACCGATTGCCGTGGTGTGTGGTTCGAGGAACTTCGGAATCAGATTCATCCGGCGGACCTCGACTGCGTCCTTGCCGATTTCGGCGGCGAACAGGTCCATTGCGCGCTCGGCGGCGGCGGTCGCCTCGGGTCGGCCGGCGCCACGGTACGGCACCGTCGGCGTCGTGTTGGTGAGCACGGTGGTGGCGCGCACCTCGATGTTCGGGATGTCATACACCGCCGAGGCCATCGGGCGGGTCATTGCGAATCCGAGCACGCCACCGACGTCCATGAAGCCACCCGCGTCCTGGAACAGATGCAGCTGGTAGTGGGTGACCTTGCCATCGCGGGTGCCGCCGATGGTGACGTACTGCAGTTGGGCGCGGCCGTGGCCCATGTTCATCATCGATTCGCTGCGGGTCTCCTGCCAACGAACGGGCTGCCCGACCGCCTTGGAGATCGGGCCGAGCAACATCTCTTCGGCATAGCTGCCGATCTTGGCGCCGAACGCGCCGCCGACGTCGGGAGTGATGACCCGGACCTGGTCGGCCTCGATGCCGTTGGCCGCAGCGATGGGGGCCTTGACGCCTTGAGCGTGCTGGGTCGACAGCCATTGGTGCAGCCGTCCGTCGACCCATGTGGCTGCGGAGCCGCGGACCTCCAGCGGACACGGAGCGACACGCTGGTTGAGGAAGCGACCCTTCACGACGACCTCGCAGTCGCTGAAGTACTCATCGGTGTCGGTGTTCTCGGGCATGCCGAGCACCGTCGTGTCGAACACGGCGTTCGAGCCGGCAGCCTCGTAGATCAGTGTCTCCGAGGCCATCGATGCCTCGATGTCGATCAGCGCCGGAAGAAAGTCGACGTCGACGAACACCATCTCGGCGGCATCCGTGGCCTGAGCGAGCGTCTCGGCGACGATCGCTGCGACCGGTTCGCCAACGAAGCGGACCTTGTCGCTGGCGAGCAGCGTGCGTGCAACCATCGGGTTGAACTGCGAGGGCAACGGTTCGAGGGACATCGACTCGGCGGTGAACACGCCGACGACACCGGGCATGTCCTTCGCTCCATCGACGTCGATCGACAGGATCGTTCCGTGGGCCGCGGCAGAACGTGCGTAGACCACGTGGAGTGCGCCGCTGAGCAATTCCTCATGCAGGTCGTCGACATACATGCCGCCGGTGGTGAGGAATTTGGGGTCCTCTTTGCGCTGGACTCGGGTCCCCAGGATGCTGCCGGCCACGTGTGCCCCCTTGTGATGTTGCTTGTGGTGTGATCGAAACGTCGGACTGACGTTGTCGCAACCTAGTCGGCGACGGCGGGTGCGGGCCCAGCCGTGCGGGCGGCGAAGATCTGGGTGACCACGTTGTAGGGCCAGCCGTCCGGAAGGTTGCTCGGCACCGGCGGAAGGGGCAGGATCGTCGAGCGCTGGTCGCCCTCCTCGACGAAACCGATCTCCTCGCGTGCGGCCTCGCGGATGCCGTCGTCGGTGCTCAGTCGCTCGACTTCGCCGGAGAGCTGGCCGTTGACGCGTTGCAGCTCGTCGAGTTCGGCCTGTCGCTGCACGAGTTGATCGTTCTGGTCGAACCAGGTGCCCATCGGCAGGATGAACACCGCCGCAGCGATCGTGCCGATCACCAGCAGCACGAAGGCGCCACTGAACAACGCCAGTTTCGGCCGCCGGAAGAGCCGCTTCTCGACCGGGATGGGGCGCGTGAAGTCGCCGAGGCGCGAACGTCCGTCGTCGGACGCCTTGGCTGGTTCCTTCGGCCTCTGGATCGAGGTGGTCTTCGACCGGGTCACGGCGCCATTGTCGCAGGAACCGCACGAGAATCCGTGGCACGTTCGGCGCCACGCGTCAGGGCCCGCGATGAGCGAAACCCCCGCATGCGGTCGCTTCGCTCATCGGTTGGGCGGAAGCACGGCGAGCGATGAGCGAAACCGCCGTATGCGGTTGCTTTGCTCATCGGTGCGAGGCGACAGGGCGCAACGCGCGCCGGCGAGGGAAGCGCCAGCGACGAGCCGGACGAGGCCGTCCTGGACCGGGCGATCACCAGCGTGCAATGAGGCCGAGAAGTCAGAGCGGAGCGAGGGCAGCACGCCCGCGGTACTCGGCGGTGTCGCCGAGTTCGGCTTCGATGCGCAGCAGCTGGTTGTACTTGGCGACACGGTCGCTGCGCGCCGGTGCGCCGGTCTTGATCTGTCCGCAGTTGGTGGCGACGGCGAGGTCCGCGATCGTGGCATCCTCGGTCTCGCCCGAGCGGTGGCTCATCACGGAGGTGTAACCGTGGCGGGTGGCCAACTGCACCGTGTCGAGGGTTTCGGTGAGCGAGCCGATCTGGTTCACCTTGATCAGGATCGAATTGGCGACGTTCTGCTCGATACCGGTCTGGAGGCGGGCCGAGTTCGTGACGAACAGATCGTCGCCCACCAGCTGCACCTTGTCGCCGATCGCGGCGGTCAGCGTGGCCCAGCCCTCCCAGTCGTTCTCGTCCATCGCATCCTCGATCGACACGATGGGGTACGTGTCGACCAGGCGCTTCCAGTAGTCGGTCATCTCCGACGGAGACAGCACCTTGCCCTCGCCGTCGAGGTGGTAGGCGCCGTCGCGGTAGATCTCGCTGGTGGCCGGGTCGAGCGCGATGGCGATGTCGTCGCCGGGCGTGAACCCGGCCTTGGTGATCGCCTCGACGAGCACCTGGATCGCCTCCTCGTTCGAGTCGAGGTTCGGAGCGAAGCCGCCCTCGTCGCCCACAGCGGTCGAGAGTCCTCGGTCGCGAATCACGCCCTTGAGCACGTGGTAGGTCTCGGTTCCCCATCGCAGCGCCTCGGAGAAGCTGGGCGCCCCAACGGGCATCACCATGAACTCCTGCAGGTCGATGGAGTTGTCGGCATGCACGCCACCATTGATCACGTTCATCATCGGCACCGGCAGTACGTGGGCGTTGGGACCGCCCAAGTACTTGTACAGCGGCAGGTCGAGTTCGATTGCGGCCGCCTTCGCGATCGCGAGGCTGGTGCCCAAGATCGCATTGGCACCCAGGCGTGACTTGTTGTCGGTGCCGTCGAGATCGAGCATGACACGGTCGAGGAACCGTTGATCGGTGGCGTCGAACCCTTCCAACGCGTCGGCGATCTCGTCGTTGACGAAGCCGACGGCGTGCATGACACCTTTGCCGCCGTACCGGTCGCCGCCGTCGCGGAGTTCGACGGCTTCGTGCTCTCCGGTCGATGCACCGGACGGTACTGCTGCCCGACCCAGCGCGCCGGAGTCGAGGAGCACCTCGACCTCGACGGTGGGGTTCCCGCGGGAATCGAGGATTTCGCGGCCGGTGATGCTGAGGATCTCACTCATGTTCTCCAACGTATCGGAGGCCGAGGCCACTGCCCGAGAGCCTTCGGCCCCAAGGTCGCGGTGTCTCGAGGAGAGGGTGGGGCAGCTTTCTCTCAAGTTGCTCAGCCCTGAGGCCGATGACGACGACATGGAACCGTTGGATCCTCGACCGCGCGGTGCAATGATGCCGCCGACCGTGGATCAGGTCGCACCAGCGACGCCGAGTCCGATGGCCGCTGCCGCCACCCAGCTGCCTCCCCCTCCGCTTGCGCCTCCGCCTTCCACGCCCGCCGCTGCACCGAGCGTGTCGCCTGATCCGGCCTGGACGGCTCAGGCGCCGTCCCGCTCGGCCCGAGAAGGACCGCCGCAGTCCTCGGCGCCCCCACCGCAGCCTCGCGTGGCGCTCCGGCCGATGGCGCCTTGGAGGATCGCTGGTGCTGTCTCGCTTGCTGCCACGTTCGCGCTGATGGGCTGGCAAGTTCAGCAGCTGATCGACGACGAGCCCTGGTCGAACTCGCTGATGTGGATGTCGATCCTGACGGGTGTCATCTCGGCAGCGTGCGTGCTCGGGTGGACCTGGACCACGACCGCCAACGCCCGCCGACTCGTGGAGCCGGCCTACCGAGCGAACCTGCCGGACCCCAGCGCCGCAGTACGCGCGTGGATCGCGCCGCTCGTGTTCGTCGCCGTCGCAGTCGGTGTGGTGGCCATCCTGGGCGAACGAGCCGCGAACGATCCTGACCAGACCGTGTCGGCTGTGCCGCTCGCTGTCGCCGTCGTTGCGCTGTTGCTGGCGATCCCGATGACCTACCGGCCGATGAATCACCTGGCCGCCGTCGTACGTCAGGTCGGTGGCTACACCGTTCGGGTCGCTCAGTGGATGTGGGTACCGGTGGTGATGGCGCTGGTCGGTGTCGCATCGGTCATCGCGCTGCGGTACGCCGGGGTCGATGACACCCCCGACTCCGCGGCGGGCTCGTCCGGTTGGGTGCCGCTGTGGGTCATCGCCGTGGTCGCCATCGCTCCATGTGTCATCACGGTGCTGCTCGCATGGCGAGCGGCATCGTCGGTCGAGGACGCGATCACCGTTGCCGCTGGACGTCGCCGCCTCGGTGAACCCGCGCGGGCGCAGACGCGCAAGGCATCGTCGCCCGCCAAGCGGCGTGTCTCCACGACCGAGCCGATCGAACTCGTGCCCGGCGCCGAACTGCTCCGTCTCGTGATGGTGACCCTGGTGGCGGGCCAATCGCTGTTGAGCCTGGTCGGCGCCATCGTGACCGGCATGCTGTGGATGGACTCGCGTGACACCGGTGTGCTGCCCGCCGAACGTCAACGGACCTGGGATGCACTCGACGCTCTGCGAGCAACATCTGCTGGGGTCATCGCAGCCTTGCTCGTCGCCGTGTTCGCGTGGACGATCGTGACCGTGATCAACGTGCGCAGGACATCGGGCCGTCGCTTCAATCCGCTGTTCGCCGCCTTGTGCTGGCCGGCGGCCGCCGGCGCCGTCTGGTGGATCGCCGACCGAATGATCGTCGACGGGTCGATCGGCGGAGTGGTGCTCGGGTTCGCAGCCCAAGCAGCGGTCCTCGCGGTGCCGTTCCTCGTGCTGGAACGCAGCGCGGATGCGGTCGGCGCCCGCCGAACCCCCCTGCGAATCGTGTACGTGTTGGGCGTCGTGCTGTTGGTCCATGTCCAGGGTCTGGGTGGGCTGTTGAGGTTGCCCGAGTCGCTGACGACCACCGAGGTCGGTCGCTTGGCGGGATATCTGGCGATCGGCGCCCTCATCCAGTTGTGTTCGACGTTGGCCGTGACCGATGCAAGCCGATCGCTGTCACGTTCGTGCCGCCATGAAGCCGACCATCACAACATGCTCGTCAACGCGCGCGCCGGTGCGCCTGATCGCACTGCATCGCCCTCCAGGTCGGTGGCCTCGCCATGACATCGTCCGGCGACGATCCCCTTCTGCCCTCGCCTGCGGGGTCGATCCCGCCGCCGCCCGTTCGGCCATCGAGGACACCCGCAGCGCCGTCCCCGGCCGCACTCCCGCCACCCCTGGTGCGAGAGCAAGCAACACCGTCGCCGGCGTCGACCCCAGTGCCACCAACTGACGTCCGCATGGTTCCCGCCGCGCAGACGACGATGTCGCAGCCGCCACCGGCCGAACCCGGTGAGCCGGCTGTCGCTGCGTTCGGGTCCCACTCGTTCACGCCACTGCGGTCCGAGCCGCCGCCTCGACTGTTCGCAACCTGGTGGCTCCGGTACCTGCTCGGCCTCTCGCAGCTCGTGGCGATCGCTGCGGTGCTGATGCGCGAGTACGCAGTGCCCGGTGCGATGGACACCCTGATCGTCGTCGTGCCGCACGTGATGGCGGCCGTCATGCTCGTCGGGTGGAGCGCCCTTGCCATGCTCGACGCGGCTCGGCTGGTCCCTGCGACGCGTTACGGGCAGCCATCGCGCGCCTGGGTGGCCGTCGTGCTGTGGATCGGCGCGTTCGGTGCGCCGGTGGGCGCGCTTGTCGTGGTCGACCGCATTCGTGAGCGCTTCGCGGACAGCACCGATGATCTGGTGCCGATCGTCATCGGTGTCGGTGCAGTCCTGCTGTGTTTCGTGCTCGTCTGGTTGCCGTTCCGATATCACGTGCGCCAGGCCCATCGCATCGGTGCGCCCGTGAGCGTGGTGGCGGCCTGGTTCTGGTTGCCACTGATCACTGCTGTCGGAGTGTTCGCCGTGATGGCGCTCGGGCTGCACGACCTGCTCGCCGACAACGGCTTCACCGATCTGGAACGGACGGTCCAGGTCGCCGTGCTCTACGGCGTGCCGGCGCTGATGTTCGCCATGACCACCTGGCGTGCGACCACCGTGTTCGACGAAGTGATCGAACTGCGTTGGATGCGTTGGCGCACTGAGTGGGAACAGACCCTGGCCGCGTTCGCCGCGCAGCCCGCGCCCGGCCCCGAAGCGTCGCCGGTCATCGATCAACCGGCGCCGTGATCACCAGCGCAGGCCGAGAGCTCGATCACCTGCCTGACTTGACCTCGTCCCACAGGCCGTCCAGTGTTACGAGCTCGGCGGAGCGCAGGTCGATCGAACGCTCTCGTGCCAACCGTTCGACGCCCTCGAAGCGCGTTCTGAACTTGTCGGTCGCTGCTCGGAGCGCGAGTTCGGGATCGATGTCCAGGTGCCGTGCGACGTTCACGATCGCGAACAGCAGATCACCGAGCTCGTCGGTGGTCGCCGCGTCGGCGCCGCTGGGCTCGTGCCGTGCCTCGTTCATCGCCTCGTGCAACTCCACGGTCTCCTCGGCGATCTTCGAGAACGCGCCGTCGACGTCGGGCCAGTCGAAGCCGACCTTCGATGCCTTCGATCCGACCTTGGCGGCGTAGGCGAGCGCCGGCATCGAGCGGGGGATGCCGTCGAAAACCGAAGTGCGCGACTTCTCGTGCCGCTTGATGTCGTCCCAGTTCGACAACACCTCGGTCGTGCCGAGGTCGGCGCCCATGAGGTCGCCGAAGACGTGAGGGTGGCGGCGCACCAGCTTGTCGTGAATGCCGTTGGCGACGTCGGTGATGGTGAAGCGACCTTCCTGTTCAGCGATCGTTGCGTGGAACTCGATCTGGTACAGCAGATCGCCGAGCTCCTCGATCAGGTCCGTGTCGGGATCGGCATCGATCGACGGGTCCGCGTCGAGGGCCTGGATCGCGTCCACCACCTCGTAGGTCTCTTCGAGTAGGTGAGGGATCAGCGACGCATGGGTCTGCTCGATGTCCCAGGGACACTGTTCGCGCAACGTGCGGGTGAGCTCGTGGAAACGGACGTAGGCGCCGCCGACCGGTGCAGCCAGATGTGGGATCCACACCGACGTGAGGTGGTCGGCCTCGATCGTCCGGTCGAGTTCGGCCCACGTGGTGTCGACCATGCGTTCATCGGTCGTGCCGAGCGCATGCAGGATCGTGACCGGCTCGTCGCCGACGGCTTCGTCGACGGCCAGCTTGATCTCCGACAGCACCCAGTTGGCGTGCGTATGGGCCACGAGCAGTGGACCCCGCTCGCCCGCGGCAGCCGTTGCGAACTCGTGGCCGTCGACCAGGCGGACGCCCGCCTCGATGGGGTCGACGCCGAGTCGCGCCCACGCGACATCGAGGAACGACATCGCCGGTCGAAGATCGCACGTGACGTCACCGCTCGCGAGGAGATGGCGCACCGTGCGCTCGAGCACCAGAGGCGACCCGGGTACCGCGTAGAGGATCTCACCGACGTCGCGGGCGGCCGCGATGAGCTCGTCAGCGATCTGGGTGTAGACGTCGTCGAACGTGTCGGCGGTGTCGTACAGGTGATCGAACGTGGTCGCGCCTGTCACGAGGTCGGCTGACGGATGGACCGACGTGCGCAGGTATCGGTGTGTCGCTCGCTCGATCTCGTTGCGGGTCTCGGCGGTCACGTGGTCATGGCCGCCGGGTCCGAGACCGACGACGATGATTCGTGGCAGTTCGCCCCGCGTCATCGTCAGCCCAGGGCGACGACTTGGCCGGTTGCCGCGTCGAACGTGCCGTATCGGGGGTCGACGAAGACGTCGGCGGTTGCGAGCCGGCTCGCGTCGCTGATGGTGGCGGTGACCGTGGCGGCGTCAGCGGGGTTCAGCTCGGCGAAGGGCCGGAACGACAACACGACCCAGGCGAACTCGTTGCCCTCGGTGTCCTGCAGCGGTGAGACGCCGACGGGGTTCTCGGTCGAGAGGGCCGCGGCCACCTGGACGAACTCGACGTCGACGGCTTCGGCGATCTGGTCGCTCGTGATGCAGCCGATGTCACCGTCGGCGAGTGTCTGGTCGAGGTTCTCGGCGGCAAACAATTCGTCGAAGTCGGCGCCGCTCGTCAAGTCACCGGCCACTCGATTGGCGGTGTCGTTGGAATCGACGACGATGCCGCTGATGCACATCGTGCCGCTCGAGGCGATCCCGTCGTCGTAGAGCGAGGCGGCCTCATCGGCGTCGACACCGCCGTCCACGTCCGCCGCCACCTGTTCTTGGATCCAGCTGGTGATCTGAGCACGGACAGCATCGGCAGGGAGGAGTTGGTCGGTCGGAGCGCCGATTTCGGTCAGCAGCGCCTCGAAGTCGTCGTTGGTGAGCGTTGCGTCGCCGACGCGAGCAACGTTGTTGCTGTCGGAGAACGTGGTGCACCCGACGGTGAGCGAGGCGATGGCAGCGACGGACAACACGAGCGAGAAACGTCGATTCACGCGCCGCACGCTACCGCCCCCTGTTCCCCGAGCCCGGGTCTGCGGGATCCACGCTGGTTCCGCGAGACCCGGGCTCGCGGAACAGGTCAGGCGTCGGCGGGCACGAGGTCGCGCAGGAAGCTCGACAGGAACGTGCTCGGGTCGGTGCCGCGGGGGAGGGGGACGACGAGTTGGCCGACGTCCTCCTTGTACTTGGCTCCCTTGGAGATTCGGCGCAGGCGCATCGTCTCCGACAGCTTCAGCTCGAGCGGCGCGAGCTTGGCCGTGCCGCCGGTGGACGCCGACCCCGAGATCTGAATGTCGTTGATCTCGAGGCGGTGGCACTCGGCACGCAGGTAGCCGACCTGTAGGAGCGACTCGGCCGGCGCGGGAAGCGGGCCGTAGCGGTCCTCCCACTCGGTGCGGATGTCGTCGACCTCGGCCTGCGTGGTGACCCCGGCGAGGCGGCGGTAGGCCTCCAGGCGCAGCTCCTCCTTCACGACGTAGTCGGTCGGCAGGAACGAGTCGGTCGGCACGTCGAGCTTGATCTCGGCGGGTGCCTCCGGTTGGGGCTCGCCCTTCATCTCACTTACCGCCTCGGTGACCATCTGGCAGTAAAGGTCGTAGCCGACGGCGGCGATGTGACCGGACTGTGACTCACCGAGCAGGTTGCCGGCGCCGCGGATCTCGAGGTCGCGCATTGCGATCTTGAAGCCCGATCCGAGCTCGGTCGACTCGCCGATCGTGCGGAGTCGCTCGTATGCCTCCTCGCTGAGGATCTTGTCGCGTGGGTGGAACAGGTAGGCGTAGGCCCGTGATCCGGACCGCCCGACGCGTCCTCGCAGCTGGTGCATCTGGCCGAGTCCGAGCAGGTCGGAGCGCTCGACCACGAGTGTATTCACCGTCGGCATGTCGATGCCGGACTCGATGATCGTGGTGCACACCAACACGTCGTACTCGCCGTCCCAGAAGTCCTGGACGACGGTTTCCAGGCGGGCCTCGTCCATCTGGCCGTGCGCGATGGCGATGCGCGCCTCGGGTACGAGTTCACGCAGGCGGGAGGCAGCGGTCTCGATCGACTGCACCCGGTTGTGGACCCAGAACACCTGGCCCTCGCGCAGGAGCTCGCGGCGGATCGACTCGACGGCGACGCGCTCGTCGTACTCGCCGACGTAGGTGAGAATCGGCATGCGATCGGCGGGCGGTGTCTGCAGCAGCGACAGGTCGCGGATGCCGACGAGTGACATCTCCAGCGTGCGGGGAATGGGCGTGGCGGAAAGGGTGAGGACATCGACGTTCGTCTTCATCTTCTTCATCGTCTCCTTGTGCTGCACCCCGAAGCGCTGCTCCTCGTCGACGACCAGCAACCCGAGGTCCTTGAACTTCACGTCGTTTGCGAGCAGTCGGTGGGTGCCGATGACGCAGTCGACCTCGCCGGTCTTCACTCCCTCGATGACCTTCTTCGCCTGGCCGGCCGTGAGGAACCGCGACAGCGTCTCGACGCGAATCGGGAACCCGGCAAAGCGGTCGGCGAACGTGTTGCCGTGCTGCGTTGCGAGCAACGTGGTCGGTGCGAGGACCGCGACCTGCTTGCCGTCCTGGATGGCCTTGAATGCCGCTCTGATCGCGACCTCGGTCTTGCCGAAGCCGACGTCGCCACACAGCAGCCGGTCCATCGGGTGGGCGAGCTCCATGTCACGTTTGATGTCGTCGATCGCGGTGCGCTGGTCGGGCGTCTCGACGTAGGGGAAGGCCTCCTCCATCTCGGCCTGCCACGGGGTGTCCTGGGCGAACGAGTGGCCCTCGGCGTTGACTCGCTTCTGGTAGAGCACGACGAGTTCCTGGGCGATCTCGCGGACCGCCGAGCGGACCTTGCTCTTGGTCTTCGCGAAGTCGGAGCCGCCCAGGCGGTGCAGCTTCGGCGCCTCACCCCCGACGTACTGGCGCAGGGTGTCGATCTGGTCGGACGGCACGTAGAGCTTGTCGCCGCCCTTGTACGAGATCAGCAGGTAGTCGCGTTCGATGCCGCCGATCGCCCGCTTGACCATGCCCTCGTACTGGCCGACGCCGTGCTGGTGGTGCACGACGTAGTTGCCGGCCTTGAGGTCTTCGAACGTCGACGCCGACTCGCGCTTCTGCTTGCGGACGGTGCGGTGAGCGCGGCGCCGGCCGGTGAGGTCGCTCTCGGCGACGATCGCAACCTTGGCGTTCGGGAGAGTGCAGCCACGGTGGAGCGGTGCGACCGTGACGCTGCCGCCGGCCTTCAGCTCGGCGCCGGGAGCGATCACGGGGAAGTCGAGGCCGTTGTCGACGAGGAGGTCGTGGAGGCGCTGCGCTGAACCCGTTCCGTCGGCGGCGACAACAACGCGGTAGCCCTTGCCGATGAGGTCGACGAGTCGGTCGGTGAGCCCCGAACCGTCGCCTGCGACCGGGCCCCACCCGGAGGCCTCGACCAGCGGTGTGTCCGGCGACTCCGGGGTCGAGTCGATCGTCCAGAACGACCCGGCGGCGTCGAGCAGCGTGTCCGGGTCGGCGTGGAGTCGGGGGAACGACTTGTCGGGATCGCGTGCCCACGTCGATGCCAGCGTGCGTGCGAGGTCGTCTTCCTCGGCGATCAGGTCGAGTGCGCGGTCTCGCATCCGGCGCGGTTCGACGAGCAGCACCTTGGCCGACTCGGGGAGCACGTCGGTGAGGAGGCGGTCGTCGTCGACGAGCCACGGCAGCCAGCTCTCCATGCCGTCGAAGTGGACGCCTTCGGCGAGGCGTTCCCACTGTTCGCGGCCCCACGGTTCCGAAGCGACGAGCCCGGCGGCGCGGTTGCGTACGTCGTCCGTCGGCATCAGCTCGCGGGCGGGGAAGATGATGACCTCGTCGAGGTCGTCGGTGGAGCGCTGGTCGTTCACGCCGAAGCGGGTCAGGCGGTCGACCTCGTCGCCCCAGAGGTCGATGCGGATCGGCGCGTCGGCGGTCGATGGGAACACGTCGACGATCGCTCCGCGACGGGCGAACTCGCCACGGTGTTCGACGAGTTCCTCGCGCCGATAGCCGAACTCGACGAGTTGGCGGCCGAGCGCGTCGGGGTCGATCTCACTGCCGGGACGCACGATGATCGGCTCGACGTCGCTCGCACCCGGGCCGAGTTTCTGCAGCAGCGCTCGCACACCGGCGACGATCACCGTCGGGCAGCGCTCGGGATCGCGCAGGCGCCAGAGGATGTCGAGACGCTGGCCCATCGTCTCGACGCTCGGGCTGACCCGCTCGAACGGCAGCGTCTCCCAGCCGGGAAAGTGCACGACCTCGCCAGGTGGCAGGAACTGAGTCAGGTCGTCGGCAAGCTGGCCTGCCATGGTGCCTGTCGGGCAGCTGACAACGAGCGGTCGCCGCGACGACAGCGCGGCGAGCGCGGCGATCGAGATCGGCCTCGCCACCTCGACCACTGCAAGCCGCGCCCCCGGATCGCCGAGCGCACGAGTGAGCCCAGGCTCATCGCGCAACAGCGCCGGCAACGCGCCGAGCGGAGCGCCCCCGGTGACCGTGACGCCCGTCCCGCGGGAGGTGACGCTCACGCCCACCCCAACTCCGAAAAATGCGCGGCGCAGGCGCCGGAGAGGGCCGCGGTGCGCACATTTTGGGTGGGGACGGGCACGAGCGGCGTCATTGCTTGCCGTTGTATCGCTGCATCGCGGCGTCGACACCGCGGGCGACGATCAACTCGACGGCGTCGGCGGCGTTGGCGATCTCGATGTCGAGCAGTTCTCGCTCGCGCTTGGGGACCTTCGACAGCACATGGCCCTTGCCGACATCCTTGTGGTCTGGTTTGCCGACGCCGATGCGCACACGTAGATAATCCTGGGTCTTGAGGTGTTGCGTGATCGAGCGCAGGCCATTGTGGCCGGCCAGCCCGCCTCCGGCCTTGATCTTGAGCTCGCCGGGTGGGAGGTCGAGTTCGTCGTGGACGACCACGATCTGCTCGGGCGTCTCGATGCGGTAACGCCGCACGAGCGCGCTCACGGCCTGACCCGACTCGTTCATGAACGTGATCGGGAAGGCGAGGACAACTCGTTCGTCGCCGGCGGGCCCCGGAAGGCGGGTCTCGGCCACGAGCGCGTTGTCGCGGCCACCCTTGAGCGTGACGCCGCGCCGATCGGCCAGCAGCCGGACCGCCTCTTCGCCGACGTTGTGGCGCGTGCGAGCGTACTTCTCTCCGGGATTGCCGAGCCCGACGACCAACCAGTCGTACGGCTCACCTTTCCCGATGCGCCCGAACAACCCCATCTCGTGCCTCGTTACGCCCGAAAAACGCCTGGATCTGCGCGCTCAGCGCGTCGATCCCGGCACCTTTGGCAGCGTCACTCGCTGTCGGAGTCGGACGCAGCGTCCTCGCTGTCGCCGGCCTCGCCGTCTCCCTCGCCCTCGGCGGCTGCTTCGGCGGCTGCGGCTTCGGCGGCGGCCTCTTCCTCGTCGAGGACCGGGGTGCGCATCGTGAGCACGGTGACGACCGGCGCCTCGGGGTCGGCCTCGGCGGTGACACCTGCCGGCAGCGGGAGGTCCTCGACGCGGATGACGGTGTCCATCGTCATCTCCGACACGTTGATCGTGAGGCCGTCGGGGATGTTGCGCGGCGTGGTTCGGACCTGCAGTTCCTGCATGGTGAGATCGACGAGGCCACCGTTCGCGGAGACGTCCTTGGCTTCTCCTTCGAGGTGGATCGGGATCGACACCACGATCTCCTCGTTGAGGTTCACCTGGATGAAGTCGATGTGCTGCACGTTGCGCTTGACCGGGTGGCGCTGGATGTCCTTGATCAGCGTCGGGTACACGGCACCGTCGACGGTGAGGTCGAGGATCGTGTTCATGCCCGCAGTGCCCGACAGCGCCTGGCGCAGCTCGCGGCGATCGACCGACACGCTGAGCGGCTCCATCCCGTGGCCGTAGACCACGGCGGGGATCTTGCCCTCGGCGCGCAGGCGACGGGCATCGGAGCTTCCGGCACGGCGGCCAACTTCGGCTTGGAGAACGGTCTCAGACATGGTGATCGGCTTCCATCGAATCTCGTGACGACGCCCGCACAATGGGCGCCAGGTCGTTACAGCAGGCTCCCAAGCTATCGGCCCGTGCGACCATCCCCTCCCGAGGCGCAGCCCGACGTCATCAAGTTCGCCTCGGCCCAGTCGAACCCGAAAACTTGCGCTCCGCACGTGCGTCAGCGGGCTGTGTCGCGCACAATTCGGAGATCGGCGGTCCGGCGTCGATGGATCCGCTGGACTTGCCGGGCTGCGGCATCCGGCTCGGCGCGCAGTGTCTCGTCGAAGCGCAGCGTCATCCATCCGATCTCGGTACAGGCACGGTCGCGCTCCTGGTCCTTGCGTTGGGCGTGGTCGCCGCCGTGCCACCAGGCGGCGCCGGGTTCGACGGCCAGCCGGATGTCCGGCCACGCGATGTCGAGATGGATGACCTCGCCGGATCCGATCACCAGCGGGAACTGGACCGCCGGTTCGGGAAGCCCCCGTCGACGTAGGGCCTCGAGAAGCACGCGCTCGAGATCGCTCTGGGTCGGTCGGTTGCGCGGCATCGAACCTTCGAGCCACCGTTCCATCGTCGACACGCCGTCCTTGCCACGGCACCGATGGCGGTCGAGATAGTCCCACGCATCCGCTGGCGTGATGAGCCCGAGGTGCCATGCGTCCTCGGCGGCTCGTTCGAAGCGAAACTGGTTGAAGTCAGCCGCAAGCCCGAAGAGCATCCTCATCGGATGCGCGACGACCAGCCCGTCGGGCCTGGTGACCCTGTCGGACTCGTCGTACCATCGACTGCGATGGCAGTCGACCCACGTGGGCAGTGACCTGTTGGTGCTCGGCGGGACGGTCACATGGATCGGATCGTCCGGCATCCTTCGGACTCCGTAGAGCCGAGCGGCCGTCCACCCGCTGAGGTACCCGACGGGGTCGGTGGCGTGTTGCGCCGTCATGCACCGCATCATGAAGGTCTCGGGGCTCGACGCGAATCGGTAGACGCCGCGGACGAGCTCGATCAGCAGGCCGCGCTGGAGCGCCCGGGAGATCGATGAGTTCGACGTTCCGTGCTCGCGGAGCTGTCGACGAGTGATGGTCCCGAATTGTCGGGCGGCGGTCTGGAGTCCTTCGGCGCTGAACACACCCCCACAGAGGGCGTTGAGCCCGACAAAGCGGAATCGACGACCGAACTGTGCGCATGCCGTGCCGCGAGTGCCCGCGCACGGTGAAGGTTTCGGTGGTTCGCGCGGGCCGGGTGAGCGTCAGGCGAGGTTTTCGCCGTCGAAGATGTCGCTGACGCTGGTGTCGTCGAACACGGCGCCGAGCGCTTCAGCGATCAGTGGAGCGACCGACAGCACCTCGATCTTGTCGAGCTGCTTCTCCGGGGGCAGGGGCAACGTGTTGGTGAGCACGACCCGAGAGATCGGGGCGTTCTTCAGCCGATCGATCGCAGGGCCCGACAACACGCCGTGTGTCGCCATCGCCCAGACCTCGCTGGCGCCGCGTTCGACAAGCAGCTCCGCGGCGGCGCAGATCGTTCCGGCGGTGTCGATCATGTCGTCGGTGAGCACGCACAGGCGTCCCTCGACATCGCCCATCACCTCGGCGGCCTCTGCCACGTTGGTCGACCCCTTCGGCCGGCGCTTGTAGATGAATGCCAGGTCGGCGCCGCGGTCGATGAGGTGCTGCGCCATGCGCTCGGCCACCTTGATGCGGCCGGCGTCGGGCGACACGATCACGGGCTCGGTGGCGTGCCGGCGTACGTACTCCTCGAGTACCGGCATCGCTGTGAGATGGTCGACCGGGCCCTCGAAGAACCCCTGGATCTGACCGGAGTGCAGGTCGATCGAGATCATCCGCTTGGCGCCCGCAGCCTTGAACATGTCGGCGACCAGGCGGGCGGTGATCGGCTCGCGCCCTTCGGCCTTGCGGTCCTGACGGGCGTATCCGTAGAACGGGCACACGGCGGTGATGCGCTTCGCCGACGCTCGATAGGCGGCGTCGATCATGATCAGGTGTTCCATGATCGAGTCGTTGACCGAATGGTCGTCGACGCCGTAGTGGCTCTGGATGACGAACACGTCCGAGCCGCGGATCGACTCGCCGAATCGGCAGCGGACCTCGCCGTTCGAGAACTCGACGAGATTGTCGTGACCCAACTCGATGTTGAGGTGCGACGCCACCTCGTGCGCCAGCTCTGGATGGGTTCGACCCGAGTACAGGGCCAGTCGCTTGGTGGTGACCTTCTCCATGAGCGGTTACGTCCTCCCCGACGTGGTCCGGCTTCAGCCGACAGGTGCAGTGTAGAAGGCGCCGGTCGTTGCGCCCGCAGCGACACTCGATCCGGCCGGCAGATGGGCATACGGTCCGACGACGGCGGTCGGTCCGACCTCGGCATCGTGACCGACGGTGTGCTCGACAACCGCCTCGGCGCCGACCGCGCAGTCGACGAGGCGTGTATCGGGGCCGATCTCGCAGGCGTCGCCGACAACTGTGGAACCCTGCAGGATCGTGCCGGGATACAAGGTGACGTCTCGGCCGATCGTGACGGTGACGTCGATGAAGGTCTGTCGGGGATCGAGCATGGTCACCCCACCCAGCAGGTGCGCCCGATTGGTGCGCGACCGCAACTCGCGTTCGGCGAGCGCGAGCTGCCAACGATCGTTCACGCCCTGGGTCTCGCCGGCGGGCGCCTGCACCACGCCGATGCGGTGGCCCATCGCTCCGAGCACCGAGATCACGTCGGTCAGGTAGTACTCGCCCTGCGCGTTGTCGGTCGTGAGTTTGCGCAGCGCCGGCCCGAGCAGGTCGCGCCGGAACGCGTAGATCGACGTGCAGATCTCCTTCACGTCGAGCTCGTCGGGAGCAGCGTCGCGGTGTTCGACGATGCGTGCCGCTTGCCCGTCGGCCTTGCGGATCACCCGGCCGTAGCCGGTCGGGTCGTCCATGACACTGGTGAGCAACGTGGCGGCGTTGCCGCATTCGACGTGGGTGTCGACGAGTTCGCGGAGCGTGCCGGGGCGCAGCAGCGGGGTGTCGCCGGGGAGGACGACGATCGTGGACTCGTCGTCGTAGTCGTCGCCACCGAATGCGGTCATGCCGATCGACGCGGCGTCGCCCGTGCCGTTCTGCTCGTGCTGTTCGACGAACGCGACGTTGGCCCAAGCGGGCGCGAGTTGCTGCACCTTCTTGGTGACCTGCTCGGCCCCGTGGCCGACGACGACCGCCGTGCGATCGGGCGTCAGCTGCTCGAGGGAGTGGATGACATGGAGCACCATCGCCCGGCCGCAGATCATGTGCAGCGGCTTGGGTCGAGTGGAGCGCATTCGAGTGCCCTCACCAGCGGCGAGGATGATGGCGGAAACGCTCATGGCTCCGGGGAGAGGATTCGAACCCCTACACGCGGCACCAAAAACCGCTGTCCTACCATTAGACGACCCCGGACTGACTGTGTGTGTCGGTGCGCTCACCGTATCTCGCCCGGCCCGGCGTGCCACGCGACGTTCCACGGCCGGTGGCGCGACGGGTCCGAACCGATAGCGTGTCGATCCTTATGGGTTCTCTGATCAAGAAGCGTCGCAAGCGCATGCGGAAGAAGAAGCACAAGAAGATGCTGCGCCGCACGCGCCACCAGCGTCGCAAATAGTCGTCACGTCCACGCCGGCCGGTCGGCTTCGGATGCTCTGCTCATGCAGGAGCGTCAGGAGCGGTGCGATTGGCCGCTACGTCCACCGGCACGGTTCGTGCCACCACCCCTCGAGCGCCCTCGTCGACCAGATCGTCGAGGGCGTTTGCGCGTTCGCCATCGACGAACCACGTCGCCCCGCTGCCGGCGAGCACGGGCGCAACTCCCACGCGGTCAGCAATCAGGTCGCGCCACCGGCGGAGCTCGGGCTCGACAACGAGTGCCGCGGGTTCGAGGTCGTTCGGCCCGTCGGCGACTGGTCCTCCCAGGTCGTCCCACGCCCGGTAGGCCGCAGGCGTGCTCACCGTCAGCGGCGGAATCACCAGCGTGACGATGCGGTCGAGGTGGGGGAGTGGGTCGATCGTTTCGCCGATGCCCCGGACGCGGGCGCGACCGCCGACGAGACAGAACGGAATGTCGGCGCCGAGGAGCGACGCGCGTTCGAGATCGGACGGGGAGGAGGAGTACCCGCGCCAGCGCAGTACCGCCGCGGCGTCGGTCGAGCCGCCGCCGAGGCCACCGCCGTGCGGAATTCTCTTGTCGAGGTGAACGCCGGCGTCACCACGCACGTCGCTGCCGACGTCCGTGTCCTCGCTGGCATCGGCGAGACGCATCGCCCGCACGACGAGATTCGTGTCGTCGAGCGGCATCCCATCGCAGAACGGCCCTGAGGCTGTGATGCCTGATCCGCCGGGCGTGAGCGAGATCAGGTCATGCAGGTCGAGGCTGACCATCTCGGCGTCGATCAGGTGGTAGCCGTCGTCGCGCACCCCGGTGATCCGCAGTGCGAGCGTGAGTTTGGCGTGAGCGCGCACGGTGACGGTACGCAGGGTGGATGCGGTCACGTCGCGGCCGCCCCAGCAGCGAGGTGGGCGTCCGCGAGACGGCACCAGGCATCGACGTCGAGTTCTTCGGGTCGTGCCGTGGGTGAGATGTCAGCCGCCTCGAAGGTGTCGGGAGCGACGATGCTCGCAAGCGAACGGCGCAGCATCTTGCGGCGTTGTCCGAACCCGGTGCGCACCAGCGAGAACAACGTCTCGGGGTCGGTGGCCGGCGGCTCGCGCCGCGTGATCGACACCAATGCCGACTCGACGTTCGGCCTCGGCACGAACACCGACGCGGGCACGTGACCGACGACTTTCGAGGTGCCCCAGTACGCCGCCTTCACACTGACGGCACCGTAGGCCGATGTCCGTGGCGTTGCAGCGAAACGTTCGGCGGCCTCCCGCTGGACCATCACCAGCATCCTGGTGATCGCAGGCACCTCGTCGAGCAGATCACAGATCAGTGGAGTCGCCACGTTGTAGGGAAGATTGGCGACCAGTACCCAGTCGCCGTGTCCTGCGAGGAGCTGCTGCCAGTCGAGTTGCATTGCGTCTGCTTCGACGACCCGAACGTTGTCGCGGTCGGCCACGACCGCGCGCAGCAGCGGCACCACGCCACGGTCGACTTCGATGGCCGTGACGTCGGCGCCGGTGTCGGCAAGTGCCAGCGTCAACGATCCGAGGCCGGCGCCGATCTCCACGACACGGTCGCCGCTGCCGACACCGGCCAGGTCGGCGATGCGCCTCACCGTGTTCGGATCGGCGACGAAGTTCTGACCCAAGTCGCGCCGCGGGGCGAGCGAAGCGGAATCGAGAAGATCGCGAATCGTCGGGCGTGAGTGTGTCACCGACGGATCTCGACCGAGATCGGTGCGTCGGTGAGGTCGGCG
>DATLBC010000139.1:0-9090 GCA_035527095.1 Ilumatobacteraceae bacterium
CCCGGTCCAGGCATCGACGACGAGCTCACCGTGGTGATACACGGCCACGGCCATGCCGCCTCGAGCCGACTTCTTCGCCATGATCGCCTGGACCTTCTCGGTCACCGGGGCGAAGTCGGGATGTACGAAACCTTCCATGCCCTCTTCCTATCGGCGCGCCAGATCGATCACCACGACGACGGCTTCGGTCTCGACTTCTCGGTGGTCACAGTTCCGGAATCCGCGACGCAAGTCACCGAGATTTCGAACGCAGCGTGACGTGACCGTCGTTGGCTTGCCTGCCGCGACGGCGTGAGCGAAGCTGTCGGACTGGGGGACGAAAGACGGTCGATGGGGCACTGCGACAACTGTGGTCGGGACAACAAGCCAACCGCTCGATTCTGCGCGGGCTGCGGCTCGCCGCTGGCACGTTCGTGTGCGACTTGCGGCCATGAACTCGACGCCGACGCCCGCTTCTGCGAGGACTGCGGGTCGCCGGTCACGGCATCGTCGCCACTGTCCGAGCCCGACCAGATCGCCCCGAGCGAGGCCGTCCGTAAGACGGTGACCGTGCTGTTCTGTGACCTGGTCGGCTCGACGGCGTTCGCCGAGCGTGTCGATGCCGAGTCGGCCCGCGAGTCGATGAGCCGCTACCACGCGATGGCCAAGTCAGCGATCGAGGCCAACGGCGGCACGGTCGCCAAGTTCATCGGCGACGGCGTGATGGCACTGTTCGGCGTGCCCGAGGTCGCCGAGGACGACGCCGAACGGGCAGTGGTCGCGGGTGCCGACCTCCAACGAGGCTTCGAGCCCGTGCGCGACCACATCGGATCGCGCTACGGCATCGATCTGGGCCTGCGGGTCGGGATCAACACGGGCGAGGTGGTGATCGACGACGCCGACGCCGACCTCGTGGGCGATGTGCTCAACACCGCCGCCCGGTTGGAGGCGGAGTGCACGCCTGGACAGGTGCTCGTCGGCGAGGAGACCTGGCGCCTCACCCGCTCGACCATCGCGTACGAATCGCTCGGCGAGGTGAGCGTCAAGGGCAAGCGTGGGGGTCTCGCCACCTATCAGCTCGTGCTCTCGGGCGACGGGGGTGCGGAGACCGGCGGCGCGCGGCCGGACTCGACTCCGTTCATCGGTCGCGACGACGAACTCGGGCGCCTCCGCTCGCTGTTCGATGAGGCCATGGCCACGCAAGAAGCCCGCCTGGTGACGGTGATCGGGTCGCCCGGTGTCGGCAAGACCCGGCTCGCACGCGAGCTGGGTGCCGCGACCGCGGATGAGGCCGACGTCGTCGAGATCCGGTGCGAGCGCGCCGGCACCGCGACGTTCGCTCCAATCGTCGACCTGCTCCAGCAGGTGGCGGGTCTCGACGACGGTGACACACAGGAGCAGATCGTCGCGGCGCTCCGCGATCTCGTCGGCGGTGAGCGCGACGTCGACCGGGTGGTCGAGCTGTTGGGTGGCTTCGTCGGCACGGCGAGCCCCCGCTCGACCGAGGATGCGTTCTTCGGGGTGCGCCGCCTCGTCGAAGTGCTCGGCGGACATCGACCCTTGGTGTTGGTGATCGACGACATCCAGTGGGCCGAACCATTGTTCCTCGATCTGCTCGAACACCTTGCCGAGTGGTCGAAGACGGCGCCGGTGATGATCGTCGGATTGGCACGCCCTGAGCTGCGCGACATCAGGCCATCGCTTGCGGAGACCGGCCGTCGGGTGACGCTCGTGGTGTCGTTGGAGGGACTGGACGCGGCGGCGACCGAGTTGCTCGCCGCTGAACTGCTCGGCGGGGCGGCGTTGCCGAAGGAGCTGACCGCAAAGTTGCCGAGCTCCACCGACGGCAACCCCCTGTTCGTGCGCGAGTTGATCCGCATGCTCGTCGACGACGGCGTGATCGCCCAGCGCGACGACCGGTGGGAACTCGCCGTCGATCTCGACGCGGTCGAAGTGCCACCGACGATCCAGTCACTGCTGGCCACCCGAGTCGAGCGCCTCCCGGCGATGGAACGGCGGGTGTTGGAGCAGGCGTCGGTCATCGGCCCGGAGTTCCCGCTCGGAGCGCTCGCGGAGTTGATGCCGGAGGTCGGCCGCCGCGAGCTCGAACAGGTCATCGAACGCCTCCGCCGCAAGGAACAGCTCGACCAGACCGGCACCTACTGGGGCGACGAACCGGTCGTTCGGTTCCATCACGTCCTGATCCGTGACGCTGCCTACCGGCGCCTACTCAAGGGCGCCCGCGCCGAGCTGCACCTACGCGTCGGTGAGTGGATGGATCGGACCGCCGCAGGGCTGGTCGGCGAGTTCGAAGTAGCGATCGCGTATCACTTCGAACAGGCCCAGGCCTACCGGCACCAGCTCGGCGACGACGACGCCGCCACCGTCGACACCGGACGACGAGCCGCCGCTCTCCTCCATGTCGCGGCTGCGCGAGCGCTGGAACGTGACGACCTCTCGGCGGCTGGCGGTCTCGGACGTCGAGCAATCAGCTGCTTGGCCGACGACGACGCCATGCTTCCCGACCTGCTGGTGCTCGCCTGCGAGGCGGTGCTGGCCTCTGGCGACGCAACCACCGGCACCGATCTCGTGAAGCGCCTGAGCGATCGCGCACTTGGCGACTCCCGCCTGGAGGCCTGGGCGACGTGCTTCTCGGCGCAGCTCGCCGTGATGACCGACCCCGACGGGGTGCAGCGAGCCACCGAACAGACACAGGACGCCGCCACACAGTTCGAGGCGCTCGGCGACCAAGCCGGACTGGCAAAGGCCCGCATCGTGCGAGCCGGAGCACTCGCCCGACTCGGCCAAGTCGGTGCGGCCGAGACCCAGCTCGACCTCGCGCTGACCGCGGCGCGCGCCGGCAACGACCGACGCCGCATCACCTCCGTGCTCGGCGCCGCGCCGGTCGCTGCGCTGTGGGGGCCGAGCCCAGTCGCGCGGGCAGGTGGTCGATGCCTCGACGTCGTCCGCCTCTCGCGCATCGCCGCCGATTCACCGGCGGTCGTCGCCACGTCGTCGCGCTGCCAAGCGGTGCTCGAAGCGATGCGCGGCCGCTTCGATACCGCACGCTCGCTGCTGAGCGCGTCGAGGGTGACCAGCCTCGAACTGGGCCTCGACCACGGATTGCTCGAGACGAGTCTGTTCGCCGGGATCGTCGAGCTGCTCGCCGACGACCCGGTTGCGGCCGAGCCCCATCTGCGCGACGCGTTCGGTGGGCTCGGCCAGCTCGGAATCGGCGCCGACGCCGGCCAGGCGGCCGCCCATCTCGCGCGGTCGCTGATGCGGCAGGGTCGCCTCGACGAGGCCGGCGAACTCGCCGCCGACAGCGATGCGCTCGCCGGCCAGAACCTCCAGACGGCAATCGCCGCCCGATCGGTGCAGGCCGAAATCCTCGCGGCCCGCGGCGACACCGGCCCGGCGCTGGCACTCGCCGACGAAGCGGTGCGCCTGGCCGCCGGAACCGACCTCGTCTTCGACCACGCCAACGCGATGTCAGCGCTCGCGAGGGTGCGTGCGGCAGCGGGCGACCACGACGGCGCCCAACGCGCCGCTTCGGCGGCGCGAGATCTCTACACCCACAAGGGTTCCACCGTCGTCGTCGACGTGACCGCCGGCCCACCGGCAACCGCAACTCCCGCAGCGACCCAGCCGTCAACCGTCGCTGTGACACCTGCCGACGAAGAGCCCTGGAACGACGCCGACCGACTGTTCCGCCAGAGCATGCAGTCGGAGACGTCGTGCAGCATCACGACGATCGCAACGAGAGGCGAGGACTTCGTGCTCTCGGAGCTGCACTGGACTGACCCGCGCGATGCCTCAGAACCGCGGGCCGACACGCTTCACCTCAGCCAGTGGTCCGGCGGGGAGCAGGTCGCGAACGCCACATTCGACGTGGACGATCTACGAGCAGCGGTCGCCGAGCTGGACCGGCTGTTCCTCGAGACCCTCGATCCGATCGAGGGGGCACCGATGGCACGCCTCTCCAGTTCCTTCGTAAGTCTGATGAACCGGGATGTCGATCAGATGGTGGCGCCATCGGACCCGAACATCGTCTTGTCGGACCACCGCCAGCTCGGGTGGGAACACCTTTCAGGAGTCGCCGAGCTTCGCGAACGATTCCGGACGCTGGCCGACCTCGACGGATCCGTCGTCTCCTTCATCCGCAACTCGCTCCGACAGTCACCGAGCTACTCGTGCTGTCGCATGCGGCACGTCTGGGACGACCCAAGTGGTGGGCGAATCGTCGACGACTCCATCGTGCTCAACCGCTTCGATCCCGCAAGCGGTCTCGGTGTCCGTGTCGAACAGTTCTCCGACGATCAACTCGACGAGGCACTCGCCTGCTTCGATGCGGTGCAGGAGGAGATCGACGCAACGATCCCGGCACCGAACACTGCCGTTCTGGCGGGCGGCGTGGCGAACGCACGGGCCCGGACCGCATCGCTCGACGAGTTCGTCGCCATGTTCACCGACGACTTCACCGCCACACTCACCGACGGATCCACCGTCACCATCGACGACCTCCGAACCGGAGCAGTCGAACCGGCAGCCCTCGGCTACGGACTCGTCGACCGACGGATCATGTCGGTCCTCACCGACCTCCTCGCGATGCTCTACGTCGGTCGCGACGACGGAACCGGTCACTGGTCGGTCGAGGAAGTCGACGACACCGGTTGCATCCACAGCGTTCGACAGTTCGCGAGCATCGCTGACGCCGCCGACGCCATCGAGCAACGGTGGTCGGAACTCGGTGTCGACGACGTCAGCGCGACCGTCATCCGTGTCAACCGGGCCATGCGGGCCATGGACCCAGAAGCAGTGGGCGAACTCCTCGCAGATGAGTTCTGGATGAAGGACCATCGACCGCTCGGGTTTCCACAGTTGGATCGCGAATTCGTAATCGCCTCGATGGCCCCGGGGTCGGGGGTTGCGTCGCCTGATCCGTTGGTCGTCCAGTGCGTGTACGTGGTGAGTCCCCGGGCCCAGGTCTCGCTCGTCGCAAACGTCACCGACTCGTCGTCCGGATATGTCTGGGAGAGCTTGGTCGGTATCACCGTCATCGGTGTCGGCGGTGGTGTCCTCACGAGCATCGAGTTCTTCTCGGAGGACAACCTCGACGCGGCCATGGCCCGATACCACGAACTCACGGGCACCACGCCGCCCGCGGACGCGCCGGTGGCGGTGGACGACGAACCGTGGAACGACGCCGACCGCTGGATGCGACAGGCAATCGAGCTGCGGTCGGCTGGCCTATTCGCGGAGTGGGCACAGTGTTTCGACGAGGACGTGATCTGGGTGAGTCACCGGCGGATCACGGGTGGGTCGTACCGCGGACGCGACGAGGTGAGCGCCGCGTACGGCACGAACGACCTCGCCGTGTCGATGTCTGCCGAGCCGCTGGCAACGCGAGGCGACACGTTCGCGTTGCACCGTCACGTGTGGCGCTACGACGAGCGCGACATCGAATTCGAGTTCCTGCTGCTCACGCGCTGGTCCAACGACGGATTGATGGCCGAGGCCGCCGTCCACGACCTCGCGGACCTGCGCGCCGCGGTCGAACAACTCGACGCGTGGTACGCCGAGACGCTCCCTCCGATCCAGGCTGCGCAACTGCGAACCTGGGCGGCGCTCTTCCACGCCCTCAGCGCCGGCGACCTCGATCGCGGGGTCAGGACGCTCGGCCCGAACGCGTACCTCGACAGCCATCGCCCGATCCACTGGGGGCACCTCGACCACGGCCAACTCATCGCCGTCGTCAAGGGGATCACCGAGCAAGACGACGCGGTATTCATGTGCGAACGGGTCGAGTTGAACGGACCGAACGTGGAACTCGGCCACCTCCGCCTGCAGGTCACCGATCAGCATGGCAGCATCGTGGTGTCTCGCTGGCTATCGATCCGGCGAACGAGTCCGACCACCGGGCTCATCGAGCAGATCGTGGACTTCGATTTCGACCGGATCGACGATGCTCTCGAATCCGCCGAGCAACTTGCGGCGGAGACGAACGCTGACCCGATGGTCAACACGGCGGTGGTCGTCGGCGGTCTGGTCAACGCGCTCGCGCGCTACGGCGAGCCAGGCGCCTTTCCGTGCCTGCTCTCCGACGACTTCGAAGTCACGTTGCCCGACGGATCGACGGTCACCCGCGACGGCATCGTGCGCGGCGCTCTGTCACCGAGTGATCTCGGCTTCGGCGGAACCCGACGGAAGGTCGTCGCCGTCGGCGGCGAACGCGTCGCAATGTTGGCAGTGACCGGTGACGACGACTCGGTTCGCTGGTCGATCGAGGTGATCGACGATGGCGGCCGGCTCCGAGAGGTCCGAATCTTCGCCATCGACGAGATCGCCGAGGCCATCGCCCACTACGACGAACGCTGGTGCACCGCCGAGGGCGACGCGTTACCTCGGTGGATCCCGTTGATACAACGGTTCAATCGCTTCCTGAACTCCCTCGACGCCGACGGGCTGCGAGAAGTGCTCGCCCATGACTACGTCGTCACCGACCATCGACAGATGGGCTTCGGCACCCTCGACAAGGCGCAGCTCATCGAGGCCTCGGAGCTCACCGCCCCGACCGCCGACGATGGCTCCGAAGGCATGCTCATCCGCCACGTGCACGCGGCCTCCGAGCGAGCGCTGGTCGTCGGACAGGTGATCATCGCCGTGTCGCCGTCCGGCGAGATGTGGGAACGGACCGTGAACGTCGCAACGCTCGGTGTCCGCGACGGCATGGTCACGCACGACGACCTGTACGAGGAGGACGACCTCGACGCCGCCATGGGCCGGTTCCACGACCTCGACGGTGGCGATGCACCCGACGACGCTGCATCAACCACGAGTCGCGACGCATGGAACGAGGCTGATCGTCTGCACACCGAGATGAACACCAGGTGGGTGCGGGGAGATCGCTCGTGGTCGGCGTTGCTCGCCGACCACGTCGACTATGACGATCGTCGACCTGGTCTCGCGCATCACTACATCGGCAAGCAGGCCGTCGTCGACGGTTGGGACGTGGCTGCCACCGCGTTCGCGAGTGTCTTCGGCCCACAATCGCAGGGCTATGACCTCACCACCGTTGCCGTGCGTGGTGGCGATCTGGTCGTTCAGCTCAGCAGGTTCGGCAACGACGACAAGATCCTGGTGGAGCAACTCGAGGTCGGCCAATGGGGCCCCGACGGCCTCCTCCAGCGGGCTGTCATCTTCGCCCCCGATGATCTCGCTGCCGCCGTCGACGAGCTCAACCGCCTCCACATGGAGTCGGTCGACCCGATCGAGGCAGGTGCATGGGAGCTGGGCCACATCCACTACGACGCGATCAACGACGGGGATCCCGCAGCCGCACTCAGCGTTTACGATCCTTCGGCGGTTTTCGTCGACCACCGACTTCTGGGATGGGGATCGATCGATATCGACGGGATGCGAGAGCGCTTCAGCACGATCACGAACATGACGCACGACCACCTCACGTATCTGAGGCGCATGTACGCACTGACGCCCGGCGTGGCGTGCGCGACAGGCCGGAACCATTACATCACCGCCGAAGGAATCGAGATCGACGACGACATTCTCTCGGTCTTCGTCACGGACCCCACAACCGGCCTGGTGCTCGGCACGGAACAGTTCGAGCCGGACGATCTCGACGCCGCCCTCGCTCGATTCGAAGAACTCGCCGCAGCCGCCCATGCCCGGCCGATTCCGACGACTCGCGCAGTTTCCATCGGCGGGTATGCCAACGTGCGGGCCTGCCTGCCCGAGCCGGACCGATTCGTCGACGGCCTCGCCTCCGACTTCACGACCGCACTGCCCGACGGCACCATCGTCATGCTCGCCGACCTCCGGGCGGGCACCGTCGCTCCGGCCACCATCGGGTTCGGGATCACCGAACGCGAACTGATCGCCGTACGCGGCGAGCGATTGGCACTGCTGCGCATCGAAGGCGCCCGATGGGCGATCGAGGAAGTCGACGAACACGACCGCCTCGTGCGGGTCACTCTCTTCGCCAACGACGACCTGCTCGCCGCCCGCAACGCATTCGAAGACGTCGCCCGCGCCATGCCCGACGCCGCGGCCGTCCCCGACGGGATCTGGACGTGGCTGGACGCCCATGCGAACTACGACCTCGAAACGGTGGAGGCACTGACCCACCCCGAGCTACGAGTTGTCGATCACCGCCAGTTGGGTTACGCCCCGATGGACAAGACGGCCGCGATGGCACTCCTCCGCACGGGCCTCGACGACGAGTCGCTGCGGGCAATTCCGATCTACAACGTCGTCGCTGCGACCCGCGAGCGAACCGCCATCATCCGTGGCCTACTCTGGCTCCGCGCAGGCTCGGGTGGACACTGGTGGTCCAACCCCTTCATCGGCGTCTACGGATGCTTCGACGACAAGCTGGTCGTCGCCGAACTGTTCCCCGAAGACGACCTCAACGGCGCCATGGCCCGCTTCGAGGAATTGTCAGTACGTGGACCCACCAGCGCCGGGCGTTGGATGCGCGAATGGATCGAACTGGTCAACGAGCGCCGCGTCGACGACTTGGCCGACCGCGTGGCGGTCGGTTTCACCAATGATTCGCGTCGCCGCATGTTCTCGTTCGTCCTCGATCGCGACCAGTTCATCGACGGACTCCGGATTTTCGTCGAACAGGGCCTGACGATGAACTGTCAGGCCGTTCTAGCGACGGCGGGCGACCTCAGCGGCCTCCAACGATGCGAGGTGACCGGAGACAGCACCACGACGACCTTCCTCCAGATCGGTCGCTACGACTCCGACGGGTACCTCGTGCGACTGATCGACTTCGACGACGATCGCCTCGACGAGGCGCTCGCAGAGCTCGCCCGAGTCTCCGGCGAACCCGTCACCCTGATCGACTCGACACCGAGCTGAATGCAATTCCGTGCGGAATGAGTTCCGGATTCCGGGACGTATTCCGCAGAGAACTGTGCTGCTACGGACCGTCGCCGGAGACGCCCCTGCCGGTCTACGGAGGAGAAGCATCGTTCGATGCCACGCGGGCGAGTTGATCGACGCGTGGGTCATCACCGATGAGTGAACGCAGCACGCCCACTGCCACCACGACATCGAACGCGCCCGCGGCGTGCATCGCGGAGA
>DATLBC010000140.1:0-76478 GCA_035527095.1 Ilumatobacteraceae bacterium
CTGGTTGTACGGCAACTACACCGAGAACGCGTCCGACCAGAACATCCCGACCAGCTTCGACTTCCTCGACAACCCGGCCGGCTTCCAGATCACCGGGAACTCGCTGTCGCAGAGCGCACCGGTCCGCGACGCGCTCGTCGAAGGGATCCTGAACACGCTGCGCGTCTCGATCGTGGCGATCGTCGCCGCCACCGTGTTGGGCACCCTTGTGGGCATCGGGCGGCTGTCGTCGAACTGGATCGTCAAGAAGCTGGCGACGGTCTACGTCGAAGCGGTGCGGAACATTCCACTCGCGCTGTTCTTGACCGCGAGCCTGCTCGTCGTCGTTCTCGGCGTGTTCCCCCAGATCACCGATGCCTGGGATCTGGCCGGTCTGGCGATCATCTCGAATCGAGGCGTCGCCGTTGCCTGGTTCAACGGCTCCGGAGTCGGTCTGCTGTTGCTCGTCGCCCTCGGCGCGCTCGCCTGGTATCTGGTGATGCGCTGGCGCGGACGAGTCGCTGACCGAACGGGTGCGCTCCCGCGGTCCGGGTTGTGGGGCGCCGGTGCGTTCATCGTCGTACTCGGTGCCGGCTGGGCACTGTTCGGGTATTCGTACACCCTGCCGTCGGTTGTCGGCCGTGGCACCGAGGGGGGTATCCGCATCGATCCCTCGTTCTTCGCACTCTTCCTCGCGCTCACCATCTACACCGCGAGCCACATCGCCGAGATCGTGCGCGGGTCGATCCAGGCCGTCGCCCGCGGCCAGGGCGAGGCGGCGGATGCGATCGCCCTCAGCGGGTTCCAACGGATGTGGTACATCATCCTTCCGCAGGCGATGCGCATCGCCATCCCGCCCATCGGCAACCAGTATCTGAACCTGATCAAGAACTCCTCGCTCGGCGCGGCCATCGGCTACTACGACCTCACACTCGTCGCGCAGACATCGGTGGGCAATGGCTCGCCTGCCGTACCCGCGTTCTTCCTGACGATGACCGTCTACATCTGCATCTCGCTCGTGGTGTCCGCATTCGTCAACCTCGCCAACCGTCGCATGATGCTGGTCGAACGATGACCGCCGCAACGCGGTGGCTACGCCACAACCTGTTCCGCACCAAGCGCGACGCGTTCTTGACGCTGGTGTTCGGCGCGCTCGCGATCTGGTTGATCTACAAGACGGTCCGGTTCGTCTTCGTCACCGGACGCTGGACGATCATCGAAGTCAACCTCCGAATTCTCATGGTCGGGCGCTACCCGGAGGTGCACGACCTGCGCCTCGCCGTCACGCTGATCGTGCTCGCAGCATGGGGCGGCCTGCTCGCTGGATTCCTGCGCGGGCGCCAGTTCCGCGCCGGCCGCATCACGTCCGAGGACTCCAAACTCACCGCTGCCCGGGTGTTGGATCTCTTCGAACGACTGTGGATCCCTCTCGCGGTGATCGTCCTGCTGCTCATGCTCTCGGGAACCGCCGGGCCGTGGCTCATGGTGGGGCTCGCGCTCGTCGCTGCGCTGGCCGGACGACTGATCGGCCCCGTCTTCGGTCGGCTCCGGTTGGGAGCGGCCGTCTCCGCGGTGATCATGCTCGTCTTCGCCGCCGTGCCGCTCGGGATGTACTTCTACGTCGTCACCGCGGTCGGCTTCGACGGCTGGGGCGGCTTCATGCTCAACCTGTTCCTGTCGGTGTGTTCGATCATCCTGTGCTACCCGCTCGGCGTGCTGCTTGCGCTCGGGAGACGATCCGGCCTCCCGCTCGTCCGGCTGGTCTGCACCGCCTACATCGAAATCATCCGCGGGGCACCGCTGTTCGTCCTGCTGCTGCTCGCGAACGTGGCACTCGGGTTCTTCGTTCCCGACTCGCTCGCCCCCGCGACCTCCACACGGGCGATCGTCGTGTTCACGTTCTTCACCGCGGCGTACATGGCAGAAATCATCCGTGGCGGCCTGCAGTCGATCCCGCGTGGCCAGATCGAGGCGGCCAAAGCGGTGGGGCTCTCCCCCATCCGCCAGACCGGCTACATCGTGCTGCCGCAGGCACTGCGCAACGTGATCCCTGCGCAGATCGGACAGCTGATCAGCCTGTTCAAGGACACCACCCTGGCCGGCATCGCCATGAGCCTGTTCGAACTGCTCAACGTCTCGGGAGCGATCACCTCGCAGCCCGAGTTCCGCGGCCAGGGCCTGATCGCGGAGACATTGACCTTCGCGGCGCTGATGTTCTGGGTGGTGTCGTACACGATGAGCCGAGAGAGCCAACGCCTCGAGAAACGACTGGGAGTGGGAAGCCGATGACCGCAGACGATTCAGACAGAACGATGCCGGGGGACGCACCGGTGTTCGCCGACGCGACCGCCATCTCTGGCGACGCGATGATCGAAATCGACGCGGTCGACAAGTTCTTCGGTGACTTCCAGGCGTTGAAGAACATCAACCTGCGCGTCGGTACCCAGGAGGTGGTCGTCGTCATCGGGCCATCGGGGTCGGGCAAGTCGACCTTGATCCGCTGCATCAACCGCCTCGAGGAACACGACGCTGGTCGCATCGTCGTCGACGGCACCGAGTTGTCGAACGACATCCGCAACATCCAGGAGATCCGCCGCGAGACCGGAATGGTGTTCCAGTCGTTCAACCTCTTCCCGCACCTCACCGTGCTCGACAACATCACGCTGGCGCCGCGCAAGGTACGGCGGATGCCCAAGGCGAAGGCGGAGGCACTCGGGATGGATCTGCTCGAAATGGTGAAAATCCCCGAGCAGGCGAGCAAGTATCCGGGCCAGATGTCCGGCGGGCAGCAGCAGCGGGTGGCCATCGCTCGGGCGCTGGCGATGAATCCGAAGGTGATGCTGTTCGACGAGCCCACGTCTGCGCTCGATCCCGAGATGATCGGCGAGGTGCTCGACACGATGAAGGATCTCGCCCGTTCGGGCATGACGATGATCGTGGTCACTCACGAGATGGGCTTCGCTCGCGAGGTCGCCGACCGAGTGGTGTTCATGGCCGATGGCCAGATCGTCGAGGTCGGCACCCCGGAGCACTTCTTCGAGAACCCGAGCGAGGACCGCACCAAGCTGTTCCTCTCGCAAATTCTCTAAGAGTTCACACCTCACGACGGCAGCCGTGAGGAGGGCGCTGCCAGAATCTGCGTCGTGACCGACACCGATCAGGCCTCCCCCGACGCGCCGTCCCAGACGTCAGCGAAGCGATGGATCAAGTGGGCCGTGCTCGGCATCGTGGCCGCTGTGGTGTTGTTCTTCGCAGGGATCTTCATCTACGCGAACTTCATCAACGACTCTCCCGACGCGCTCGACGAGTCGGACCTGTCGAGCGCGCTCGTCGCGACGACCGACCCGACAACTCCCGACAACTTCGACGGCGACTGGGTTCCGACGACTGCGTCAGAGTTCGGCTACCGGGTCGACGAGGTGCTTGCCGGCGTCAACGCCACCGCCGTAGGACGCAGCAACGAGATCGACGGGCTGCTCACGATCGACGGCACCAGCGCCACCGTGGTCGACATCACCGTCCAGATCGAGAACATCACGAGCGACGAGTCGCGCCGCGACGGCCAGTTCACCGGCCGCATCATGAACGCCGCTGAGTTCCCCACCGCCGAGTTCCGGATCACCGAGCCGATCGACTTCGGCCAGATCCCGGTCGGCGACGAGCAGATCACGGCCACCGCCGTCGGCGAGCTCACCCTGCGCGGCGTGACCAATCCCGTCACCTTCGACGTCACGGCGCAGACCACGCAGGGCCGCATCGGCGTACTCGGCTCGATACCGGTCGTGTTCGAGGACTACGGCATCGAGAACCCGTCGTTCGGCGTCGTGTCGACAGAGGACAACGGTCTCGTCGAGTTCGTCCTCGTCGTCGAACGGGCCTGATCGATCTCCCGGTTTGTGTGAGCGCGGATCGCCGCGTTGGGGATGGTCGCTCACACAAATGCAGATCAACCAGGACACGAGCCGTCGCTGGCTACGTCTGCGCGGCTCGGGCACCAGCGCCACCGAGTCGTCGTTCTACGAGCCGGCCACGGGTTGGCTCTTCTGCCAGGCGGCAGCGAGGGCGGCGTAACGACCGCCGAGTTCGAGCAGCTCGTCATGGTTGCCGAGTTCAGCCAACCGGCCACCATCGATGACGCCGATGCGGTCGGCCCGCTGGATCGTCGACAGGCGATGCGCCACCACGATCGTCGTGCGACCGCTCATCAGCGAATCGAGTGCCCGTTCGACGATAAACTCGGTGCCCGGGTCGAGGTTGCTCGTCGCCTCGTCGAGCACCAGCACTGCCGGGTCGACCAGCGCCGCGCGAGCCAGCGACACGAGCTGACGTTCGCCGGCCGAGAGCCGCGATCCGCGCTCGCGGACCTCGGTGTGAATGCCCTCGGAGAACTCTTCGAATCGCTCGAGCGCGCCGATGGCCGAGAACGCCTCGCGCACCTCGTCATCGGTGGCATCAGCTCGGGCGATGCGAACGTTGTCGGCGATCGTCCCCCCGAACAGGAAACCCTCCTGCGGCACCACGACGACCCGATGACGCAATGAGGCGAGCGTCGCATCTCGCAGGTCGATCCCACCGAAGGTGATGGTGCCCTCGGTGGGGTCATAGAGCCGGGCCATCAGCTTGGCGAGTGTCGACTTGCCGGCGCCGGTCGGCCCGACAAGCGCCAATCGCTCGCCGTCGGCGACCGTGATCGACACGTCGCTCAACACCGGCGTCTCGGTGGCCGGATAGCGGAAGCCAACGTGGTCGACCACCATCGAACCAGTACGCGGCAGTTCCTCGGCGCCGTCGTCGACGTCGGGTTCGGTGTCGAGGATGCCGAACAGCTTGTTCAGTGATGCCGCCGACGACTGGACGGTGTTGTAGAGCTGCGACAGCTGTTGGACCGGCTCGAACAGCTGGGCGAACAACAGCACGACCGTGATGATCTGGCCGATCTCGACCTCGCCGCGCGAGTACAACCATCCGCCGACGGCGACGATGATGGCGGTGGCGAGCACGCCGGCGGTCTCGACGAGACCGAAGTACCACGTCGACACCCTGACGCTGTGGACGTGCGAGTCGTACAGCTCTCGGTTCGACTCCTTGAAGCGGCGCTGCTGCTCGGGCTCACGGGCGTAGGCCTGGATCACGCGGACCCCGGCGATGCCCTCCTGGAGCGCCGACAGGTTCTGACCGATGTTCTCGCGCACGTCGAGGTACGCAGCGTTGGAGTCGCGCTGGAATTTCCGTGACGCCACGATGATGATCGGCATCACGAGCAGCCCCACCAGCGCGAGCTGCCACGACGTCACGAACGCCAGCACGAGCGCGAAGCCCACGAGCAGGATCGCTGCGACGAACTGCAGCAACCCCCACTGCACGAGTTCGCCCATCGACTCGATGTCGGCGGTCATACGGGCAACGAGCACGCCCGACTTGTTGCGGTCGAAGAAGGCGAGCGATTGTCGCTGGATGTGATCGAACACCCGAA
Organism: Ilumatobacteraceae bacterium; assembly: GCA_035527095.1. Lineage (GTDB taxonomy): Bacteria > Actinomycetota > Acidimicrobiia > Acidimicrobiales > Ilumatobacteraceae > Sva-07. The sequence goes on from DATLBC010000140.1 coordinate 5,453, forward strand.
TGCGCAAGTCACGCAGGAAGCCTTCACCGGCCCGATTGATGAGGATGTACTGCTGACGCGCCGCGAGGTACGACACCACGGTGAGTCCCATGTAGAAGATCACCGCGTTGCGGAGCACGCCCGAGTCCTTCGGCCCGATGCCGTTGTCGATCGCCCACCCGAGGATCACCGGGCCCAGCACGACTCCCAACGTCGACGCGGCCGTGAACGCCAATGCGGCGCCGATCGTCTTCCTGAACGGCAACGCCATGCGACCTGCTCGGCGCAGGACCTTCTTGGCCTCATCGGCGTCGAGCTTGTCCTCCTCGGAGATGGCCCCCATTCCGTGCATCAGTCACCTCCAGCCGGAGCACGGGACTCGGCGAGGTCGGCGCGCGCATCGTCGTCGTCGGCTTCCATCGCGGCGAGCACCGCGCGATAGCGAGGCTCCGTGTCGAGCAGCTGCTGGTGCGGGCCCGACGCAACCACACGACCGCCGTCGAGCAACACGACGGTGTCGGCCAGCGCGATCGTGCCGGGGCGGTGCGCGATGACGATCGTGGTCCGTCCGTCCATCACCGTCGACATCGCGGATCGGATCTCGTGCTCTTTCGAGGGGTCGACCGCTGAGGTGGCATCGTCGAGCACCAACACCCGCGGGTCGGCGAGGATCGCGCGGGCGATGGCGATGCGCTGACGTTGGCCACCCGACAGCGAGAAGCCACGCTCTCCGAGCTTGGTGTCGTACGCCTCCGGCAGCCCCATGATGAAGTCGTGAGCGCCTGCCAGTCGGGCCGCGTGCTCGATGGACTCACGGTCGGCATCGGGTTCAGCGAACGCGATGTTCGCAGCGACCGTGTCGTGGAAGAGCAACGTGTCCTCGAACACGATGCCGACGGCGCGTCGAACGTCGTGGACCGGCAGATCTCGGACGTTGACGCCGTCGATGCGGACCCGACCCTCGTCGACGTCGTAGAAACGAACGAGGAGGCGAGCGACGGTGGACTTCCCCGACCCCGTTGCGCCGACGAGCGCCACCGACTGGCCGAGTACGAGGTCGAGGTCGAAACCTTCGAGCACTGGCGCTGCAGGGTCGTATCCGAATCGGACACCGCGGAACTCGACGGCACCGGCATGCTCGGCCGCAGGCAACGACAACGGCCGGTGCGGGTCGACGACGATCGGCGCCGTGTCGAGAATCTCGTTGACCCGCTCGAGCGCCGCACCGGCCCGCTGCGCCCACGCGATCGTCATGCCCAGCATCCGCAATGGCGACACCAACAGCGCGACGTAGAAGTTGAACTGCACCAACTGGCCGACAGTGAGGTCGCCGTTGATCACCTGCATGCCGCCGACGGCGAGCACAGCGACGAGCCCGAGCTGTGGGAGCAGTTCGATCGCCGGCAGGTACTTGGCGCGGATCCGGGCGGCCCCGATCGAGGCGTTTCGGATGTCGTCCGCCTCGGTACGCAACCGCTTCGATTGGACGGATTCGGCGCCGAAACCCTTGACGACTCGAACCCCGCCGACGGTCTCCTCGACCACCGTGGCCAACTCGGCCTGCTCGGCCTGCACGGCGAGCACCGCCGAGTGGATCGAGTGCGAGAACCGCCGTCCCGCGATGTTGACGAACGGCAGCGGCGCCAGCGCGATGAGTGCGAGTTTCCAGTCGGTTGCGAACAAAATCACCGAGACGGCGATGATCATCGAGAAGTTCGACAACGTGATCGGAATCATCACGACGAACGACTGGATCTGGTTCAGGTCGCTCGACGAGCGGCTCATCAGCTGACCGGTCTGGGCCCGGTCGTGGTATCCGATGTGCAGCGACAAGATGTGGTTGAACAGTTGCTCGCGAAGACGCGTCTCGGTCCAGCGGGCTTCCCGGAAGGCGTAGAACCGTCGCAGCGCGGTGAACGTGCCGACAGCGACACCGGCGAGCGCGATGAGCGACGCCCACAGCAGCAACATGTCGTCCTGCTCGATACCGCGGTCGATGCTGTAGCGCACGAGCAGAGGCACCGAGACCTTGCCGACCATCCACAACAGGCCGACCGCACTACCGATGATCAGGTTCTTGCGCTGCGCGCGCAACGTCGACGACAGCAGCTTCCACCGCGACGGCGAATCGTACGCGTCGGTCCCCGGCGCAGGAACCTCGTTCAGCGTTGCGGTGTCAGCACTCACTCAACCGGCATCGTTCCCCGACCGCGATGCGAGCGGCGCGAGCAGCTCGGTGACGCGTTCCTTGGGCCGACCGACGATCGCCGTGTCGGCGGTGACCACGACCGGTCGTTGCAGCAGTTGCTTGTGCTTGACCAACAGGTTCACGATCTGCTCGTCGGTCGCAGCGTCGTCGTCGGTCAATCCGAGCTTCTTCCACATGCTGTCGCGCCGTACCAGCGCCGTTGGCTCGTCCTCGAGCTTGGCGATGATCGACCGCAGGGTGTCCGCGTCCGGCGGTGTCTTGATGTACATCACGATGTCGACCTCGACGCCCAGGTCTTCGGCAATGCGCACGGCATTGACGGAGGAGTTTCAATGCGCGTTGTGGAAGATGGTTGCGACTGCGTTGCTGCTGGCCATGCGTCGAGGTTACGACCTGATTGGAACACCGCTCTCATCGGTTGTGCGGGGAGATCGATAGTGTCAGTGGCACCGACTTCCTCCTTCGCAGATCATCTCGACCGAAGGAGACGTCATGTCTCGCGACCGCATGTTCCGCCGGGTGCCGAGAGGTGGCATCGACCCGATCCGCTGCGCCGACGATGCGCTGGCCGTCCTCGCGCTGGCCGCACCGTACGATCACGACACCATCGTCGTCCTGCTCGACGCCAACCGTTGCGGCTCGTCGGTGATGGTCGTCACGGACACCATCGATCACGACGCATTGTTCGAGGTGATCGGCGTCTGCGTCGCTTCGGCCGCGCCGCAGACGGCGATCGAGGCGATGATCGTGGCCTCGAGCCGACCCGACGGCGATGTCGAGCCGGACGATGTCCATCGATGGCTGGAGGCCAGCGACCAATGCCGCGCCGGCGGCCTCGAGTTGGTCGAGTGGTTCGTGCTCGGCCGGTCGGGCCCGAGACTCCCCCGCGAACTGTTCGGTGAGCGCGATCGGTGGGCGCCATGACCGAAGTGCGCGATCTCCGAGCATCACCCCGTGCGGGCGCGACGTTCGGCCGGCGTCAGTCGCAGGCCGGCGGCGCGCAGACGCCGGACCAGCTCGCGACTCTCGACCTGCTCCGCGCCGGCGGCGATCAGTTCGGCTCGGTACTCCTCGGGGATGTCGTAATGGTCGCCTTGGAACCCTCGACGGGGGATACCGGTGCGGTCGGCGAACTCGTGCAGTTCGTCGTACGACGAGTCGCTGACGAGGTGGCACCACCTCTTGCCTCGCCACCACCAGCGCGCTTCGTCGATCAGGATCGTCACCGCATCACCCTGCCACGACCGCTGGCACACTGGTGCGATGAGCGACCGAGACCTCGAACTGGACGTTGCCTGGCAGCGCCACGTCGCGACCGACCGAACGCTCCTCGACGGGTTGCTCGCGCGTCATCGGGAGAAACACCGGCGCTACCACACCGCCACTCACGTTGCGTGGGTGATCCGTCACGTCGACGAGCTCGCCACCGCGGAACCGGTCGAGCACCTCGACGAGGTGATGGCCGCCGCGTTCTACCACGACGCCGTCTACGAACCCACGTATCCGGCCAACGAGCGAGCAAGCGCACGGCTGGCCCGCCGCGACCTCGCCTCGATCGGCTGGCGCGACGACGCGGTCGGCCGCGTCGGCTCGATGATCGAGGCGACCGAACACGACGCAACGAACACCGAACAGCCACAGGGTGACACGGCGATCCTGCTCGATGCCGACCTCGCGATCCTCGGCGCCGACCCAGCCGGCTACGCCGCCTACGTCACCGGCATCCGAGGTGAATACCGACACGTCACCGACGACGGCTGGCGCACGGGACGCGCCAAGGTCCTGCGCGACTTCCTGGAACGCCCGACGATCTACCTCACCCCGACGGGCCGAGAACGGTGGGAGCCCCGAGCCCGCGCCAACCTGGCTGCCGAACTGGCGCCGCTGGCCGACTGACTCAGGGCGTCGTCACCTCGGCGATTGCACCGATCTCGTCGAGTGGAATGCCGTGCTCGATCTCGAGCTGTACCTCGCGCTCGAGGATCCCGTATCCGACCACGGTCGCGAGCGTGACCGAACCCATCACTACGATCGCGCCGCGCAGACCCATCGCCTCCGCGAGCAGACCGAGCGGCGCCGCGGCGATCCCGAAACCGGCGAAGCTGAGCATCATCAGCGACTGGACCCGACCCTGATGCGTGTCGCCGGTCATGTTGAGTGCGATCGAGTTCGACAGCGACTGGTAGCCAGTCGTCCCCGCCCCGATGAACGCCACAACGAGGATGCCAATTCCGAAGAGCGGCGACAGCCCGAGCGCGATCACGGCGACGCCGAACAGCAGACCCGAGCCGACCATCAGCTTCCAGACTCCTGCACCGTCGGCTCGACTGGCGAGCGGCACGGCAACCGCGACCGCTCCGATCGAACTCGCCGACATGATGATCCCGACCCAGCCGTCGCCGAGACCGAACTCGCCCTTGACCAGCGCCGGGATGAACGCCACGTAGTTGAAGCCGAACATGATGATCACGAACGAACTGAGCACGAGGCGTCGCAGGTGTGGCCGGGCGGCGACGTAGCGGACACCGTCGACGATCTCGGCGAGCGGGCTCGCTGTCGACGTCGCTCGCGGTGCCGACCCGGGCGGGCAGCGGATGTAGAGCGCGAACGACAGCAGTGAGAACGCTGCCGAGACGACATACGCGCCACCGATGCCGATGAACACGATTCCGGCGAGTGCTCCGGCAAACGCAGGAGCGATGACGCGGGTGCCGTTCATGCTCAACATCGACAGCGTGATCGCATTGCCGAGCTGGTCACGGCCGACGATCTCGGACGTGAACGCCACCCTGGTCGGACCGAGGAACCCGAATGCGATCCCCTGGGTCACCGCGGCCACGAGCAACATCCAGAACTCGACGACATCGGTCAGCACCACGACCCCCATGCCGGCTGCCGCGGCCAGAATCGCTCCCTGGCTCACGATGAGCACGCGGCGCTTCGGGAGCCGGTCAGCCGCGACTCCGCCGAGCGGGGTCGCGATCAACAGCGCGATCCCGAAACAGAGGTAGACGAGCCCGAGCGCGCCTTCGCGTTCGGTGAGATCCCACGCCAGCACCCCGCGCAAGAGGAACTGCATCTGCACCGACATGAACGAGAACGTGCCCGCCCACCACAGCTTGCGATAGTCGAGGTTCTGGAGCGACGCAAATGAAGCCTCGAACCGCGACATTGCCCTACCCTGCCCGATCCTGCGCTGGTTCCCCGAGCCCAGGTCTCGGGGAACCACGACCGGATCAGCTGCGGACGAAGCCCTGCTCGAGCGCCATGGCACGAACCGCGTCCGCAACAGCATCGGCAACACCCGGCTCGAACGCTCCCGGGATGACCCGCTGGGCAACCGGTTCGGTGACGAGCGAGGCGAGCGCGTCAGCGGCAGCGCGCTTGATCTCGATCGTGCAGCGTGTGGCCTGGACGTCGAGGAGACCGCGGAACACGCCCGGGAAGGCGAGCACATTGTTGATCTGGTTCGGGTAGTCGCTGCGCCCCGTGGCGATCACCTTGACGTTGTCGGGCATCAGCTCGGGCATCACCTCGGGTGTCGGGTTGGCCATGGCGAACACGATCGCATCGTCGGCCATCTCACCGAGCCACTCGGGCTGGATGATGCCGGGACCGGAGAGCCCGAGCAGCACATCGGCGCCCTGGAGGGCTTCGCGGACGCCGCCACGCCGGTCGTCGCAGTTGCCGTTCTCGACGAACCACTGCTTGGTCGGTGTCAGGTTCTGGCGTTCGCGATGGAGGATGCCCGTGCTGTCGACACCGATGATGTCGCCGGTGCCGTCCTGGCCGACACGAGCGTCGTGCAGCAACTCGGCGACCGCAACTCCCGCAGCGCCGGTACCGACGATGACCACACGCAACTCCTCGACACGCTTGCCGACCACCTCGGCTGCGTTGATCAACGCAGCGAGGGCGACGATCGCAGTGCCGTGCTGGTCGTCGTGGAACACTGGGATGTCGAGCGCCTCCTGCAGACGGCGTTCGATCTCGAAGCATTCGGGAGCCTTGATGTCCTCGAGGTTGATCCCACCGAACGTCGGGGCGATCGCCGTACCGATCGCCACCATCTCGTCGACGGTGCGCGCGTTGACGCACACGGGATAGGCATCGACGCCACCGAACTGCTTGAAGAGGACGGCCTTGCCCTCCATGACGGCCATCGCCGCCTCGGGGCCGATGTCGCCGAGACCCAACACCGCAGTGCCGTTCGACAGCACGGCCACGGCGTTCGATCGCCCGGTGAGCGTCCACACGCGGGCCGGCTCGTCGGCGATTGCCTGTGACACCCGTCCCACGCCAGGCGTGTAGGCGAGCGAGAGATCCTCGGGTCCGTCGATGGGCACTCGCGAGGCGATCTCGAGTTTGCCGCCCTGATGCAGGACGAACGCCGGGTCGTCGGTGTATGGATCGGTCATGTCGATCCCGTCGGGGATGGTCGTCTCGACGGTGTTGTTCTGCTTCGTGGTCATGGTCGGTCCTTCGTGGGGAGTAACGGGGTGTCCCGAAGACCTGCAGCGGAGCCCGCCGCCGGTTTCCGGCTGGGTCGGGCGAGTTCGACGAATACTCAGCGCTGGCGCTGAACTCGTGTCCCCCGCCTGACCCGTACCGGAATGAGTACGGGTGCGGGGCCGCGTGCTGCCACTGCACCTGCTGCCGCTGCTGCGGCGGCGGCTGCCGCTACTGCGGCGACAATGACGATGAGCACGTGACGCACCCTACCGGATCTGTTTGACTGACACCATGACCGACCTCGAAACGATGCCTGTCGAGCGTGTCGATGTCGACACCGACGAGACCACCGAAACCGGCGAACCGACCGCTGCTCACATCGTCAAGACCAAGCGCGGCGAGAATGCCGCAGCGGTCGTGTTGGAGGCGCGAGTGATGGGCACTCCGATCGAGGCGCTGTGCGGGTTCGTGTGGGTGCCCTCTCGCGATCCCAAGCAGTTGCCGGTGTGCGAGAAGTGCAAGAGCGTCTACGGGATGTACAAAGCGTTCAACGACGGCTTGAGCGACACGCCGAACGACTGACCCCCCCCGATGGCCCAACTCCGCATCCGCCAGGCGGTGCGCGCGCTCCTCGTCACACCCGACCAGCACATCCTGCTCGTCCGTTTCGAGTTCCCGACCCGCACGGTGTGGGCGCTGCCCGGCGGCGGCCTCGACCCGGGCGAGACGCACATCGACGCGTTGCACCGCGAGCTGATCGAAGAGGTCGGGCTGCACGATCCTGTCGTCGGTGCGCACGTCTGGGATCGCGAACACCTCATCGCCCACGACGACGGCCTGTGGGACGGTCAACGCGACCGCTACTACCTTGTCGAGACGGTCGAGCGGTTCGAGCCGGCGCCGGCGCTGAGTTGGGAACAACTGCGCGCCGAGCGGCTCCACGAGTTGCGCTGGTGGCACATCGACGACATCGAACGGGCCACGATTGATGGCGCGTGGTTCTCGCCTCGAGCGCTCGCTGCCCATCTCCGGGTACTGATCAGCGACGGGCCGCCGGCAGCGCCAATCGACACCGGCGTGTGACAGGCGCGGTCACTCGGTGACTGTGTGGGCGACCAGCACGTTGTGCGGCGCCCGCTTGATCACGTCGCCTGCCGCCGAACCGGGCACCCGGCTCAACCCTCGGACTCGGCGCTTGCCGACGACGATCGTTCGGGCCTGGAGCCGCTCAGCCTCGACACACAGCACCGTGGCGGGGTCCCCCTGGCCGATTGTTCGACTGATCGACGGACCCTTTGGCCCGAGCACATACGCGTATTGATCAGCATCCAATTACACCGTCAGACTTGTCGATCTACTCGGTCGTCACCCCAACAATGCACACGATTTGGGACGAATCTCCAGCTATTCATCTGTGTATGCAACTATTACTCGCGCAATGTATTGGAGAATTGACCCCGACATATTCCTTGTATTTCGGCAATGATTTGGTTAACGTTTGCTGGATAGGGAAGGGGACGGACATGGGGTCAATTCACAAGTCGATCGCGCTTCTTGCGCTGGGGTCGCTGATATTCGTGGGGTCTGCATGCGGGTCTGACGACGACGGGGGAAGTAGCGGTTCAACACAACTCGAGGCGACGCTGTCCGACTTCCAGTTCGAGCCTGACAGTTGGACCGCTGCGGCCGACGAGGACGTGACGATCGCCCTGACGAACGACGGAGCCGTCGCCCACGAATGGGTGATCCTGCAACCGGACGTCACCATCGCGAGCGAAGCCGATCTTCCCGCCACAGAGGAAGAACTGCTTGCCGACTTCGTGCTCACCGAGACCGAGGTGGAACCCGGCGAGACGCAGGACATGGTCTTCAACGTGCCGGCCGGGACATACCAGATCATCTGCGCCATCGAAACCCATTTCGACGCCGGCATGGAGGGCACGCTCACCGTCGAGTGATGCCATGTTCTCCAAGTCCGATCATCGAGGCATCACGAACGGTCGTGCATCCGCACTTGCGTCGATGCTCGCATCAGTTGCGCTGACGCTGGGGGTTGCGGGGTGCGGGCCCGACGGACCCGACATGGTGGGCGGGCAGATCGTCGACGTCGACGACACCGACGACGTCGCGCTCAGTTCGGGCGACTCGGTTCGAATCGCCATGTCCGAATTCGAGTTCTCCCCCCACGAATTCATCGCCGAGCCCGGCGATTACTCCGGCGAACTCGTCAACGAGGGAGCGGTGCTGCACAATCTGACATTCGCCGACGGCACGTCGTACCCGGTGGCACCGGGCGAGTCCGTCACGATCGAGTTGCTGGTGCCCGATGACGGCCTGACGTTCTTCTGCTCGATCGAAGGCCACGAAGCCGCCGGTATGACTGGCGAGATCCACACACCAGAGACGCACGACAGCACCTGACGGCCACCATCTCGGTCGTGCACCCTCAGCGCTGGTGGTGACTCGTTCGGATGATGCAGGTCTGCTGGGCGGTCGACGCGGTCGACATCAGGCGTCCGTCCTGGCTCCACATCCTCAGCACGCCGTGGCCGATCGAGCGGTGGAAACGCTCGGGGATCGACTCCATCAGCACCCACTCAGTCGGCTCGGTATCGATGACACGCAAGGTGTTGTCGATGCTGGTCGCTCCCGGCATCGCACCCATCGCGGCGCCGTGCCCATGGGAATGATGTCAGCGGCGTATGCCTGCGACGCCGGCGTGCCAATCTGGTAGCGACGATGCGGCACCAGATCGACAAGCTGGCGTGCTGCGGGTTGTCGACCGCCTCCATCCCGAAGGTTCCTGCAGCCAACCGGTGTTCCATCGTCCTGAAGAACGAGGTCGACAGATCCATCGCGAACGGGCCACCCATGTTCGGACAGTCATCCGGCCCCGAAATACCGGGCATCTGGACGAACTGCGCCGTGTCAACCCCAGGCCGGATCGTGTGAGCGCACATCGACGTGAAGACGGGTGCGCCATCGACGGTCGCAACGACTGGCGACTGGGACGTGACACGCCCCTCAGCGAGGACCGTGACCTGGAGTTCGACGGCGGAGCCAGGGGCCGGCGACCCGATGAACTGCGTCGTGATCCACTGCGGCGGTCGGTCGGTCGTGCGTTCCGCTGCTTCGATCGATGCGGCGATGCCACTGCCCCCGTAGAGGAACCCGGACGGCGTCGAGAGATCGGGACGAACAGCGAGTCGGTAGTGCCCGTCGCCTTCCGACTTCTGGAGATCGAGGAAGTCGAAGGTCGCCAGCACGAGCGGAGGGGTCAGTCGGCCGAGCCGTCACGGGCGAGGACGATCTCCCCGACACCGAGGAGGAATTGCTCGCCGACTCGTGCTCACCGAGCACGGAAGTCGAATCCGGCGCGACCGAGGAAATGGTCATCAACGTTCCTGCGGGGACCCATCAGATCATCTGCGCCATCGACACCCATTTCGATGCCGGCATGGAAGGCACGAAGCGGCGGGAATGCGCGGCGAGATCCGCACGCTCGAACACCGCGACACCTGACTGCCCGCGGGCGCCGCCCGTACAGTTGGGTGGGTGACCATCGTGGCGATCGACGGGCCGACCGGCGTCGGGAAGAGCACCACCGCGCGTGCCCTGGCCGAACGACTCGGAGCCGACCTCCTGCTCGACCCCGTCTCGGTCAGTCCACTACTCGACGACTACTACACCGGCGAGGCGGCGCCGGCGGCCGCACTCGACAGCGAACTCGCGTTCCTGCACGGGCGGGCGCGCTTGATGGCCGACGTCGAGCCGGGCCGGTTGGTCGTCAGCGACTTCACGGTGATGCGCACCGCGCCCTTCGCCGAGTTCCTTCACGACCCTGCCGATCGCCGACGGGTGCTCGACGAGATGCGAGAGCTCCTGGTGATGCTGCCGCGGGTGGACGTCCTCGTCCTGCTCGATGCGGCACCGGAGGTCCTGCTCGGGCGCGTCCGAACCCGCGACCGCAGCGCCGAAGAGGCGCTGACGATCGAGCACCTCGTCGAGCTCCATCGCCACTTTCGTGCGTGGCGCTCCGAACTGACCGCGCACGCCGACTCGACACTGGAGATCGACACGACGGACTGGGACCCTCGTAGCAACAGCGACGTCGATGATCTCGTCACACGAGTCGCCTCCCTGCTCACCGTTCGCGGCACCTAGGGTCGTCGGCGATGCGCATCGTCGACTGCACCACGTTCGTGATCGCCAACCCGCCGCCGCACTTCGGCGGGCGGTACTTCATCGTGGTGAAGCTGACGACCGACACCGGCGTCGTCGGCTACGGCGAGATCTACGTTGCGACGTTCGGCCCGCACACAGTGGCGGCGATGGTCGCCGATCTTGCCGATCGATGGGTGATCGACGCTGACCCCAACCGCATCGAGTTGCTCTGGCGGCAGATGTACTCGTCCGGTTATGCGCTGCGGCCAGACCCGACGCTGGTCGGGGTGATGAGCGGGATCGAGATGGCGTGCTGGGACATCGTCGGCAAGGACGCCGGCAAGCCGATCTACGACCTGCTCGGCGGGCGGGTACACGAACGGATCCGCACGTACACCTACCTGTACCCCGCCGACGGACTACCCGACGTCTACACCGACCCAAAGCAGGCTGCCGAGCAGGCGGCGTTCGAGGTGTCGCGTGGGTTCACCGCTGTGAAGTTCGACCCGGCAGGGCCGTACACGGCGTTCGACGGGCACCAGCCGAGCCTCGGCGACATCGATCGATCGGTGACGATCACGGGCGCGATCCGTGAGGCGGTCGGGTCGCGGGCCGACCTGCTGTTCGGCACCCATGGACAGTTCACCGCCGCTGGCGCGATCCGGTTGGCGCAGCGGCTGGAGCAATTCGGCCCACTGTGGTTCGAGGAGCCGACGCAGCCCGACCAGCCCGAGGAGATGGCGCGGGTGGCGCGCCAGACGTCGATCCCCGTCGCCACCGGCGAGCGGTTGACGACGATCACCGAGTTCGCTGCGCTCGCGCGCCATCAGGCAGCGGCGATCTGGCAGCCGAACCTCGGGCGCTGCGGCGGGCTCTTGGCCGGCAAGAAGATCGCCGCGATCGCCGAGGCATCGGGGTGCCAGATCGCGCCGCACCTGTACTCAGGTCCGATCCTCGGCGCGGCCAACATCCAGCTGGCGGCGACGTTGCCCAACCTGCTGATCATGGAGGGGATCCAGGACTGGACCGGCTTCCACGCCGACCTGCTGACCACGCCGATCCGGTGGGAGGACGGCCACGTGATCCCGTCGGTCGAGCCCGGCCTCGGCGTCGAGTTGAACGAAGCGGTGGCGCTGGCCCATCCCTACCCCGACGACGACGACCTCCACCTCTCGATGTCCACCGCCCCCGAGCGTTGAGTGTGTCCACTGGGGTCAGACCCCAGTTGACACGGTCATCGGAAGTCGCGGGACTTCACGTTGGCGGGCATGGGGAGCGGGGCGAGGTGATCGGCGACGATGTTGACGACGCCTTCGGAACGCTCCAGGCGACCACGGATCAGCATCGCCGGTGCTTGCCGAGCGACCTTGCGGAACCTCGCCCAGCAGCCCTTCGAGATCACGACGTTGATCAGGCCCGTCTCGTCTTCGAGGTTGAGGAACGTGACCCCCTGCGCAGTCATCGGCCGCTGACGATGGGTGACCACACCGGCGACCTGCACGATCGAACCAGCTTCGGGATCCCACAGCTGCGACGACGTGAGTACACCGAGCCGGGTCAACTCGTCACGCACGAAGATCGTCGGATGACCGTCGGGCGACACACCGGTGGCCCACAGGTCGGCGACCGCTTCCTCGACCGGGGTCATCCCCGGCAGGCGCGGCGCGACGTCACCGGTGACCACACCTGGCAGGCGACCCGGCCGCGACTGGGCGGTGGCACCGACGGTCCACAGCGCCATGCGGCGATCGAGGTCGAAGCACTCGCCGAACAACCCACCGGTCGCCATCGCCTCCAGCTGCACCAGCGTCAGCGACGGCACCCGGCGCACCAGGTCCTCGGTGTCGGTGAACAACCCGCCGGCCGTGCGCGTCGCCTCGATCTCGGCGGCCAGCTCCGAGCCGATCCCCCGCACCGAGCCGATCCCCAACCGGACCGCAACGCCGCCTTCTGAACCGTCACACGGCTCCAGCGTCGCTCCCGCCAACGACGCGTTGAGGTCCGGCGTATGGACCACCACCCCATGACGACGGGCGTCGCGCACCAACGTGTGGGGCGACCAGAACCCCATCGGCTGCGCGTTGAGCAGTGCCGCGCAGAACGCTGCGGGCTCGTGATACTTGATCCACGACGACGCGTACACGAGGTAGGCGAAGCTCACCGAGTGTGATTCGGGGAAGCCGTAGTTGGCGAACGCCTTCATCTTCATGAAGAGCTCCTCGGCGATCTCCCCGGTGATGCCCCGCTCAGCCATCCCGGCGAACAACCGCTCCTTCAAACGTTCCATCCGCGCCGCCGAACGCTTCGAGCCCATCGCCTGGCGGAGCTCATCGGACTGAGCTGCAGTGAACCCTGCCACGTCGATCGCCATCTGCATCAGCTGCTCCTGGAACAGCGGCACCCCGAGCGTCTTGCCCAATGAGTTCTCGAGCAACGGATGCAGGTACGTGATCGGCTCGACACCGTTGCGACGCCGGATGTAGGGGTGCACCGACCCGCCCTGGATCGGCCCCGGCCGGATCAGCGCCACCTCGACCACCAAATCGTAGAAACGGCGCGGCTTGAGCCGCGGCAGCGTCGCCATCTGCGCCCGCGACTCGATCTGGAACACGCCGACCGTGTCGGCACGGCACAGCATCCCGTAGACGTCGTCGTCCTGCGGAATGGTCGCCAGATCGATCTGGTAGCCGCGGTGTTCCCGAACGAGATCGACTGCATAGTGCAGCGCCGACAGCATCCCGAGGCCGAGCAGGTCGAACTTGACGAGGCCGGTTCGGGCGCAGTCGTCCTTGTCCCACTGCAGCACCGACCGCTTGTCCATCCGCCCCCACTCGACCGGGCACACCTCGATCACCGGCCGGTCGCAGATCACCATGCCACCGGAGTGGATCCCGAGGTGCCGTGGCGCGTCCTCGACCTCCAACGCCAGTTCCAGGACCGGCTCGGGGATCGAACAATCGGGCTGTGCAGCGGTCGACGCCACCCCGCCCCAGCCATCGACCTGCTTCGACCATGCGTCCTGCTGGCCGGGCTCGAATCCGAGCGCCTTGGCCATGTCGCGCACCGCCGAACGTGCCCGATACGTGATCACGTTCGCGACCTGAGCCGTGTGATGGCGCCCGTAGCGCTCATACACGTACTGGATCACTTCCTCTCGCCGGCCGCTCTCGATGTCGACGTCGATGTCGGGCGGGCCGTCGCGTTCCGGCGACAGGAACCGTTCGAACAGCAGGCCGAGCGACACCGCATCTGCTGCCGTGACGCCGATCGCATAACAGACCGCCGAGTTGGCTGCACTCCCGCGCCCCTGGCAGAAGATGTTCGAGCGGCGACAGAACTCGACGATGTCCCACACGATCAAGAAGTACCCGGCGAAGTCGAGCTGTTCGATCAGCGCCAGTTCGTGGTCGATCGTCGTCCACGCCCGGGCCCGCAGCGACAGGTCGTCGGCATGCACCGGCCGTTCTCCATAGCGACGGCGGGCACCCTCCTCGGTCACCTGTCGCAGGTGCTGCATCTCGGTCATGGCCGAGCCGTCGGGATGACGGGGACACGGGAACGGCGGCAGCTTCGGAGCGACGAGCGACAGGTCGAACGCTGCCGCCCGGCCGATCTCGGCAGCCCGCTCGATCACGCCGGGGTAGCGCAGGAATCGCTTCGCCTGCTCGACCCCCGAGCGGAGGTGAGCACCGGCCGCCGCAGGGAGCCACGGGTCGATCTGGTCGAGGCTGCGTCGAGATCGCACCGCGGCGAGCGCGGTCGCCAGCCGACGTTGCGCCGGGGTGGCGTAGTGGACGTTGTTGGTCGCCACGCACTCGACGCGCTCGCGGTTGGCGATCTCGACGAGCGCGTCGTTGCGGGCGGAGTCGAGCGGGTCGCCGTGGTCCCACAATTCCACCAACACCCGGTCGCGCCCGAACGCGTCGACCAACCGGAGCAGCTCACGGCGAGCAGCCGCCGGACCATCGGCGACCAACGATGCAGGCACCGCGCCCTTGCGGCAACCGGTGAGCACCCAGCCGTGCCCGGCAACGGCGTCGGCAACGTCACCGAACGTGAACTGCGGTGCCCCCTTCTCGCCGGCCAGATGTCCGTTGCTCAACGCCCGGGAGAGCCTGGCGTAGCCGTCGGGGCCGTCGGCAAGCGCGAGCAGGTGCGTACCGGACGGATCGGGCGCGTGCGAGTCCGGCACCATGCCGGTGTCGACCTGACGGAGTGTGTCGGCTTCCGACCGAGCGACGCGGGAGTTGCTCGGCGACTCGGCCGAGAGCGTGATCTCGGTGCCGAACACCGTTGGGAGGCCAACCGCCTTGGCCGCCTCGGCGAAGCGGACCACCCCGTAGAAGCCGTCGTGATCCGTGATCGCCAACGCCTCCAGCCCAAGGCGAGCAGCCTCGGTCGCCAGCTCCTCGGGATGCGATGCCCCGTCGAGGAACGAGAAGTTCGAATGACAGTGGAGCTCGGCGTACGGAACCGTCGGCATCCGCACGGTGGGCTGCGTCAGGTCGGATGGTGTCTCGAATGGCTGGCGCTTCCGGCCCCATGCCGGGCCGTCACCCCCAGAGTTCCACGACGGACTCCCCGGAGCGCGCCCGTCTCGGCGTGCCCCTGCCGCCGGTTTGCCCGACAGCGTCGCTTCCAGTTCGCTCCACGTCCACGACGGGTTGTTGAACCCCATCCACCCAGTATCGAACACATGTTCGCTTCTCCGCAACCCGCACTCTCCACCCCATCCCCGAAAAATGCGCAGGACCGGCGCAGGAGCGGGCAGATCTGCGCATGTTTTGGGTTCGGTCCGGGTCAGGTGGCGAGAGCGAGCAGGATGCCGCGCAAGCCGGGATCCGCGCGGTCGATGGCCGCATCCCAGCTGAACCAGTCGATCTGCTGGCTCTCACCCTCGGGTGGATCCGGATCGGCGTCACCGCCCTCGATCAGATAGCGCAGATCGAGGTGCGTGTGTCCACGACCACCCTCGTGCACATCGACGTGGATCAACTCAGGGACTCCAGCATCATCGACCGGGCCGGCAAAGCAGACCTCGAGACCCGTCTCCTCTCTGCTCTCACGCAGCGCAGCATCCCAGGGCGTTTCACCAGGGTCGATGTGCCCCCCTGGCTGCAACCAGATCCCGAGTCGCTTGTGTTCGAGCAGCACCACGCCCCGCCGCCCGACGACGATGCCCGATCCGGTCACGTGGACCGGATCGGCGTCGAGGTCGAGCGGTGCCTCCAACGCGTCGAACGCGTCGATGAACCGCTCGATCGAGAGAATCTCACGCTCATCGACTGCCTGACGAGCGACGACGTCGGCCCGAATTCGCTGATGGAGCTGGTCCGCGTGCATCTCACAGATGTAGCAGGGCGAACGCAAATGACACCGATGTGATTTCTTTCGATTTCTTCTTGAGTTCGTCAGGTTCCTGCCGATACCTCAACCAGGCATACGACTCACAACCCACCCATCGTGGCGAACTGGCGGACTACTCATGGACAACGACATCAACATCGCACCTCGCATCCTGATCGCCGTCGACGATCCGGATCTGCGGCGAATCAGCGTCGCCGGGCTCCGGTCGGCCGGATTCAGCGTGAGTGCTCCAACCGACGGTGATGCAGCAATCATGCTCGCCGAGTCGTTCTCCCCCGACGTATTGATCGTCTCCTCCAACCTTCGCGCCCCTGACGGCCGCCCGCTGTACGAGCGCCTGCGCGACTCGAGCGAGCAGTATCTGCTGTGCATCACCGACGAAGGCGCCCACCGCACTCGCGCCGCCATGCTGCACTCAGGCGCCGACGATGCGGTCTCGGTACCGGTGTCGCCCGACGAGCTGTCGGCTCGCTGTCATGCACTGCTGCGCCGCCCCCGCCAGATGCAGGGTCGTCCCGACACCGCCCTGTCCTCGGTACTCAACCTCGGACCACTCACGATCGACCTCGGCCGACGCGAGGTCCGCGTCGACGACGAGGAAGTCGCCACGACCCGCATCGAGTTCTCACTGCTCGAACAGCTCTGCCGCCGCCCGACCGAAGTGTGCACCAGGGAGGACCTCCTCGACGCCGTGTGGGGCCCGACCTGGGTGGGCGACAATCATGTCGTCGACGTGCACCTGTCGAACCTGCGCCGCAAGCTCGACAAGGCCGGCCCGGAGATCAAGGTGATCCACACGGTTCGCGGCGTCGGCTTCCGCCTGGCCAACGACGTGACCGATCAGCTCGAGATCTCGCACCCGTTCGGCCTCGCCGCCGTTGTCTGATGTGCACGGCTGGCACAGCCGCCGTCAGTCGTAGCGGGCACTGATCCACCAACGTCGGTGCTCGGCAACGACCAGAAACCCGTCGCCGTCATCGGTGACCACCTGGAACCTGGCCAGTCGGCGCTGCCGCCCTGGCTCCCACCAACGCTCCTCGATCGGCCACGGACCTGCCCATGCAGCAATCCGTCGAGGACGTCCACGCTGCCAACCTGTGGCCTCGTCACCGGTCAACAGCAACAAGATCGCCGGTCGGCCCGACAACATGCTGCGGGCACTCACCCGCACCGCTTCGCCATGCTCGTCGAGCAGTTCGGCGGGGTGCGGTTCGGTGAACACCGTTGCCGGCGACGGTGATGGCAACGTTCCGGGCCATGGACCGGTGGGCCCACTGCCGGTGCCAGCCCCCGAGACCGCCCGCGCCCGCCCATCGAGGTCGACCATGGCCGCCGGCACCCACCGGTATCGATCGGCGGGAAGCCGACCGCCGTGCCAGACCGGCACCGTCACTGCGTCGTCGGACGTGAGTGTGGTCAGCCGGGCGATCGCACGAGCGGCCTGCCGGTCGGCTTCGGACTGACCGCCCCACAACCCGAGCTGCATGCCATCGTCGGCGCGCACCTCGTCGGGCACCAGGCGAACCAACGCGACACCGCCGGTGAGTTCCTGATCGCTTCCCCGAGGAAGATTGATCCAGGCATCGAGCTGCCAGCGCACCCGTTCGACCATCGCCGCCGCCGAGAGTCCCGCCGATCGGTACCACGAGCGCTCGGATCGTTCGCCGTGTTCGGATTCGAGCACCACGACGAGCCGCGTGCACACCCGACCGTCAGCGGCGAGCGTCCCGGCCAGCTCGTCGGCCAGTTGCTTGGCGATGAAGACCACGGCGCTCGACTGGGCCGCCGGAGCGTCGAGGACGTGGTCGAGACGCCGCTCGGGTGCCGGGTCGGTGGTGCTGGTCGGACGGACGTCAGCGCCGGAAGCCAATCGGTGAGCGTGGACACCGGGATGTCCGAACCGACCGAGCACATCGGTCGCCGAGAGCGCAGCCAGATCACCGAGCCGGCGAAGCCCGAGCCGACCGAACAGCTCGATCAGCTCGGCGTTGCACTCGCCGAGCGTCTGCAGCCACCCGATCGGGAGGTCGGCGCAGAACGTCGGCGACGCACCCGGCTCGACGATCAACGCGTCGACACGGCGGGCCGCCAATCGCGCCGCCACGCTCGACGCGAATCGGCCGTCGGCGACACCGATACCGACAGCGGTTGCAGGTGTGCCCGCCGCGGTGATCGCCTCGATGAGCTGCTCGGACAGCCGGTCGACGAGCGCCTGATCGCCGCCGAAATACCGAGCGGGCCCGCGCGCCAACAGGCTGATCCAGCCCGGCTCGACCACATCGAGACGCGGGGACAGCTCGGCGATGCCACGGACGACCGGTTCGAATTCTCGAGCATCACGATCGATGTCACGATCGACCAGGGTCGCGTGGGGACAGCGCCGTTGGGCTTGACGGCGTCGATGACCGATGACCACACCCTCGGCGGCGGCAGCTGCCGTGCGGGCGATCACCCGATTTGCCCCCATCACGGCGGCCGTCACATCAGCCCCGAAACCAGCGGCGGTCACCGGCCAGTCGGGGAACCAGATCGAGACGATCCGCGGCGGCGGTTCCGCCGAGCGAGCAGGAACCACGACCTACCCCGGCAGCGCGAGTCGGCAACGGCGGCGACCGTGCAGGCGACGGCCGGATGCCTCGACGACGAGCCGACGGTGCTGCAAGTGGCCGTGGCCGTTGCCGAGCCCGACCCATTCCACATCGTCGGCGTCGAGCACCCCATCGCACGACAGTGCACCCGGGTCGCCGAGCACGAGCATGACGACGTCACGCTGACGCAGACGGGTGGCGACCTTGCGCATCGCCGACGGTGAGAGCTCGGCCGGAACTCGAGCGATCAGGAGATCGAACCCGTCGGCAGCCGCCGCGACGACATCCGGCCATCGGGCCGCCTCGGCGCGTACGGCGACGACTCGTTCGAGCGGAATTCCGAACTCGCTGGCGGCGTCGAGGCCGATCGTGGGCACGTCGATCGTCGCCAGCCACGACCCTGCCGCCACCGCAGGCGCCGCCAGTGCCAACGCCAACGACGTGGCCGCTTGGCCGGCACAAGCAAGCGTGCGTCCTCTGACCAGGCCACGCTCCGGAAAGAGCTCGGCGAACGCAGCGGCGACCGGCAATGTGCGTTCGCCCGCCAATGCCAGGGGCGCCACACGCTCGGCCAGCGCCGAGAGTTCACTCGGGAGTTCGACAGCGAGTTCCATTGCAGCATGGTATCGAACACACGTTCGCACTTCCACCGCGGGCGGATAGTCCCCGGAGCCCGGGTCTCGGGGAACCACAGTGGTTCCCGGAGACCCGGGCTGGGGGAGCCGGTTCAGTGGGCAGCGGTGTGAGCGGCGAGGAGTTCGTGCATTGCGTCGCCACTCGAGGCGCGAGCGTGGGCTCCGAGCGCCAATGCGTGCTCGTCGTCGAGCACCGCGTGACCACCGACCACCACCAGCACGTCAGGATCGACCTCGCGCGCCCGAGCGCATGCATCGGCCAACGCCGGCAGGTTCTCCGATGACATCGCCGACAACCCGACCGCCAACAGATCATTGGTCTCGCGGATCACGTGGGCGATCGACTCACTCGGTACGTCGACGCCGAAGTCGGACACCTCCCATCCACGCAGCCGCAACAGATCCCCCAACATCGCCACCGGAAGCGCATGGAACTCGCCGGCGGGTGCGCCGAGCGCCACCACGCCTCGAGACCGGCCCCGTCGGGTGAAGCGCGGTCCGATCCGTCCGACGATGCGCATCGCGATACCCGTCGCCCGGTGCTCGATCGAGATGTCGAGTTCGCCTGTCGCCCATCGCTCGCCGATGCTCACCATCGCAGGGGTCAAGACGTCGAGATAGATCTCGTCCAGTTCGGCCCCTGCTGCCATCGCAGCTTCGACCACACTCCAGCTCCCCGGCGCATCACCGGCGACCAGCCGAGATTCGAGCCGTGTCGCCCACGGCGCCTTACGGTTACGGGCACCGCCCTTGCCGGACGGTCCGGTTGCGGCCGATGCTTCGGCCGCCTGCTCGCGGAAGCGATCGAGCGCCGAACGCTGCACCTGCCAGACACCGCCGGACTTGGCGGCGTCCAACACCCCGAGGCGCACATACCGGTACGCGGTCATGTAGTGCACGCCGAGTTCGTCGGCGACTTCCTGCAAGGTGAGTACAGCGTCGGTCATGTCAGGTCCCCAGCCATCGCTGGCGAGCCGACGCTAGAGCGGACGCACCCCGGCGCGCCCAACCCTGCTCTGATGATGATCAGATGGCCTGTCGACGAAATCGGTGTCAGCCCTGCTTGGCGTTCCAGCGCTCGCGGCCCAACCGGCCCCGCTCGAGCAAATGGGCCGGTACTCGTTTGACGGCCTCGGAGAGCTCGGCGCCGCCCTCGCCGCCGTCACCACTCGACGGTGCCGCCTCGGGCTCGTCGAGTTGCAGGTCCTCGAAACTTGGCGGCTCGACACCCGGCTTCCAGTACTGGTACAGGTCGCGTACGATGTCGGCCAGGCCAGCGGAGTCGTGGCCCTTCCCGAGGTCGACGGTGATGATGTTGCCGTACACGTGGACCGCATCGACCTGGCCGGTCGCGAACATCCGGCGCGCCAGTTCGTCGGACGGCGTGTTGCCCCATGCGTCGGCAACCGACGCGAAATGCTCGTGGCCCATGCCGGACAGACTGCGATTGATCTCGAAGCGAACGACCCCGCGTGTCGAACTCGGCTTCTCGGTGACGGCGACCAACTGACCCATGGGCATCGAACGCTAGCGCCCCGAGACGGTCGCCGACCCCATCCGTGACCCACTCATGTCGACGACTCGACGACGTTTGCGAGCTGCACGGCGACCAGACGATCCTCGGAGGTCCCTCGCACGGCGATCACGGCGCCCTCTCGACGGCTCACGAGCGCAATCGTGTAGCCGGCGCCGGAGTCCGAGCCCGGCGCGAGGAACTCGGCGATCCCGACAGCATCCGCGCTCACGTCGCCGACCGGTTCGATCGCGTCACGACGGAACCAGTCCGACTCGATGACATCCTCCGAGACGTAGTGGATCTCGGCCACACCCGCGCCAGCGGTGAATCGACAGGCACCGTCATCGATCGGCTCTGCCGACGCCACGCCCACCCCCGCTGCGGCACCGAACTGTTCAGCGACCTGGTACTCACCCAGCCGTACGCAGGCGTCGAACGGCAGTGCCTCGGGAAGCGGTGGGAGGGCGACGTCGCTGTCCGGATCGGGGCGCGGGTCACCGACCAGCTCGGTCGTGACCGGTCCGGTCGGGCTCTCGGGGGCGACGGCGACGTCCTCCCCAGAACCGAGCGTGGCCGGAACGGTCGGGACCGGCCGCATCTCACCGCTCGACGACTCGTCGAGGCGACTCCAGCTGCACCCGGCGGCCAGGACACCGAGCAACACCACGATCGCCGCTGCGCGGGCGCCGTTTCGTGGGGTTCGTCGGCGGTGTTCGACCATGAAGTGCCACGGTACCGCCCGTGACCTGGTGCGATTCGTCGCTCCAGCGCCACATCGCCTCAAGATTTCGTCTGCCTTCGACGCAGCAGCCTGTCAGCGCAGCGCGTCGGCCAAGACCGCAGGAAACTCATCGGGGGTGGTCGCCAGCACGCTCGCGCCGAGCGCAACAAGCGCCGCAGCATGATCGTGATCATGGGCCGGTGCGCCTTCGTCGCTGAGCGCGAGCAGCACGATGACCTGCACTCCCGACTCGACGAGTTCACCGACCCGACGACGCATGACCTCGGCGTTGCCGCCCTCGTAGAGGTCGCTCACCACGAACAGCACCGTCTCGCGCGGCCGCTCGATCAGCTGTTGGCAGTAGGCGAGTGCGTTGGCGATGTCCGTGCCGCCCCCGAGCTGCACGCCGAATAGCACCTCGACCGGGTCGTGGAGATATGCCGTGAGGTCGGTGATCGCCGTGTCGAACGCGACGAACGAGGTCCGCAGCGCCGGGAGTTGTGCGAGGACGCCGCCGAACAGCGACGCGTACACCACGCTGTCTGCCATCGAGCCCGATTGGTCGACAGCGATGATGACGTCGCGAGCGAGGCTGCGCTGGCGGCGTCCGTGACCGACGAGTCGCTCGGGCACGACGGTGCGGTGTTCTGGTATCCAGTGCCGCAGATTGGCAGCGATCGTGGTCGGCCAGTCGATGTCCCCGGGCCGCGGTCTCCGAGTGCGCGCCGACCGCGACAGGGCACCGCGAACGGCCTGGCGTGTGTGGTCGGCCAGACGGCGCTCGAGGTCGGCGAGCACCTGGGCGATCACCTGGCGGGCAGTCGCCCGGGTCTCGTCGGGGAGGTGGCGATTCAGTTCGACGAGCAGCGTGACCAGGTGGATGTCGGGCTCGACGCTTTGCAGCAGCTCGGGTTCGAGCAGGAGCTGGCGCAGGTCGAGCCGCTCGACGGCGTCGCGTTGGAGGATCTGGACCACGGGCGTCGGGAAGTACCTGCGGATGTCGCCGAGCCAGCGCATCACCGACGGTTTCGATCTGCTCAACCCGCCGGCACGATTCGTCCCACGGGCGCCCTGCTCGCCGCGGTCGTACAACGCTCCCAGCGCAGCGTCGATGCGTCGGTCGTCTCCACGCAAACCTGCCCCGGCCGACGGGCGGCCCGAGGCAGCGGCACCCTGGCCGGATCCATCCTCGTGTCCCCCATCGCCATCGCCATCGCTCGCGACAGTCGTGTCGTCGAGCCCCGCCTGGCTGTCGGCCTCGGCCCACACGTCGTCGGCGGCGGGGCCGAGCAGGAGACGCCAGCGTCGACGTCGCTCGGATTCGGACACGGTCGGCGTCGCCGGGTTCACGAGAGACCCACCCCGAGCATGTGGCGCACCGTCGACAACGCGGCCGCGGCCCGTGCGGGGTCGACGTCGGCCCCGAACCCCCCGGAACGTTCGACGCCGATGCCCATCAGGAGTCGCATGAGCTGTCGTCGTTCGGCTGCTTCGAACGCACCGAACGTGCGGCGCAGCAGGGCGATCACCGCATCGAAGGCATCTGGTTGCAGCGACGCAACCCATCCGTCGAGCACGGCGAGGAGGTCGGCGTCGTGGATCAGCACCGACCCGGATCCGGCGAGGAACCCTTCGACGAACGCTGCGCCGCTCGCGGGTGGCGTGCCGGCCGACAGCGCCTGCGACAGTCGACGCTGCACGGCGTCGACCGACCAGACTCCGGCGTCGTGGAGAAGTCGCGTGGCGCGACCCTGCACCAGACCGTGGCCGCTCCCCGTCGCGAGTTCGACGAGCACGATGGGCAGGCCGTGACGACGGGCCGGATGATCGAGCACGGCGAGCGCTCCCTGCAAACCGGCGAGGCGTTCGACGAGCACGGCCGCACCGTCGTCGTCGAGCGAGTGCGCCGATGCAACGAGGCCGGCCAGGATCCGAACGACGATGCCGTCGACGACCTCCCGAAGCGCGCCGGCATCGGTCGAGCGGACATCGCCATAGCGCAACGCAGCCGCGAGCGGCGGCAGCGCATCGAGCAGTCGACCGACGTCGGGGTCGGTGGCCGCCCTGCTCGCCAGGCGCTGCACGGTGGGCTCGACCGCTTGAGGAAGGTCCGCGAAGAGCGCCGAGCTGATGATGCCGACCAGCTCGACGATGCCCGACGATGCGGCGGCTCGTTCCAGCAGTCGGGCGGTCGCTGCGGTGTCCAGCGTCGTGCCGTAGCCGGCACGTTCGATCAGGCGCACCGACAGCTCGGGATCCCATCGCACCTCCCACGTCTCGCGGAATGTGCCAGACGATCCCCGACCGTCGACAACTGCACCCCACGGCACGCCGAGCGCGACGAGACGGTGGAGGAGATGCGACTTGCGCAGGCCGGTCGGGGTGCGCAGGTCGACCTCGACGAGTGTGGTCTCGGCACGAGGTGGGAGGCGAGCCGACTTCTGCGCCTTCGCGACGTCGCGGGCGAGCGGCACCTGCGGGGCGGCGTCGGGGACAGTGCCGAGTTCGTCGCCGACCACCAGTTCGCGTCGCACGAGGTCGAGGCCGCCCATCACAGCGTCGGCGGCGTCGAGCACTTCGGACAGCCCGACCCGGGGTCGGCCGCGCATTGCTGCGAGCGACTCGGCCAGCCGGGTGCCGGCGATCAGGTGATCCGGCGACGCCGACCCGCCGCGTTCGCGGACGAGTCGCGCCGCGTCGACGAAGAATCGAGCGACGCCGTCGCTCCCGGGGTGATCGAATACGTGGCGATACCAGCCGGGGCTGTCGACGCCTGCGGCGTAACCGGAACCCGCAACGAGCCGGCGATGTGTCCACGGCACCCAGGCAACGGCGGTCTTGACCTTGGGGAGCCCACGCAACGTAGCGGTGTCGGTGGAGACGTTGGGGGTGCCAGGGGCGTCGATGTCGAGGGCGGGCACGTGCCACGCTCCACACACGACAACGATTTGTTCGTGCCCGGCCCGGCGGGCAGCGCGTATCGATCGGCGCATGTGAGCCTCGCGTTGCAGCTCTCGTCGCGTCGGCACGAAACCGTCGCGGGCAGCGGCCATCGCCTCGGCGACGGCGTCGAACGCTGGGGCGCCGTCGCCCCGGTGCTCGATCACGTCCTCCCACCATCGCTCCGGGTCGGGGTCGCCGGCCGCGGCGGCGAGTTCGCGCAGCGGGTCGGGCGGTGCCGACTCGGCAACGAGCGAGACATCGTCATCACCAGCAGCGGCGGCGAGCGTGACCGCCAGCGGCAGGTCGACCGCGTGGACCTCCACGTCGTGGACATTCGCCCAGGCGATCGCCTGCCACTCGGGGCTGAACGTGGCGAACGGCGCGAACGCGGCCCGCCCGGGCTCGGCCGGAACGTAGGTGAGCAGCGCGACCGGCGGCACGAGGCCCGGCTCGCCCACCCACCGCAGCGCAGCATCGACGTCGGCAGGCGCTTCGACGAGCACCACGTCGGGTTGGATGTCCTCCAGTGCCCGCAGCACCGACCGAGCCGACCCGGGTCCGTGATGACGGATGCCGAGCAGGTGGACGCTCACGTGTCGAGGGCGCGGCAGGCGTCGTAGAACTCGTCCCAGCCGGGACGTTCGCGCACGACGGCCTCGAGATACTCGCGCCAGGCGATCGCGTCGTGAACCGGATCGCTCACGACCGCGCCGATGATCCCGGCGGCGACGTCGGTCGAACGCAGTTCTCCGTCGCCGAAATGTGCAGCAAGGGCAAGCCCGTTGGTGACGACCGAGATCGCCTCGGCGGTCGACAGGGTGCCGGTGGGGATCTTGACGCTGTTGCGCTCGTCTTCGGTGAGGCCGGATCGGAGCTCGCGGAACACGGTGACGACCCGGCGGATCTCGTCCGCGGCGGCGGGAACGTCGGGCAGCGCGAGCGCCACGCCGAGTTCACCGACGCGCCGGCTGACGATGGCGATCTCCTCGTCGATCGTGGTGGGGAGCGGCAGCACGACCGTGTTGAAGCGCCGCCGCAGCGCGCTCGACAGGTCGTTGACGCCACGGTCGCGGTCGTTTGCGGTCGCGATGACGTTGAACCCCCGGATCGCAGCCACCTCGGTGTCGAGCTCCGGCACCGGCAGCACCTTCTCGGACAGCACGGTGACCAAGGCGTCCTGCACCTCGGGTGGCATACGGGTGAGTTCCTCGACACGCACGATGGCGCCGCGCTCCATACCCCGGTAGATCGGGCCGGGCACGAGCGCCGCGGTGCTGGGACCTTCGGCGAGCAGCCGGGCATAGTTCCAGCCGTAGCGCAACGTTTCCTCGGTGGTGCCTGCGGTGCCCTGGACGAGCAGCGTGGAGTCGCCGCTGATCGCTGCCGCGAGGTGCTCGCTCACCCAGGTCTTCGCTGTGCCCGGCACGCCCAGCAGCAGCAACGCCCGGTCGGTGGCGAGCGTGGCGACAGCGATCTCCACGAGCCGCTGCTGGCCGACGTACTTCGGCGAGATCACCGTGCCATCGGACAACTGGCCACCGAGCAGATAGCGCACGACCGCCCACGGCGACATCTTCCAGCCCGGCGGGCGTTCGCGGTCGTCGAGTGCGGCGAGTGCGGCCAGCTCGTGCTCGTACTGGTGCTCGGCGTGCGGACGCAGCACGTCGCCGGACGGCATGTCACCCGGAGGGACTGGTGCACTCATCGACGACGACGCTACCGACCGACCGTCGCTCTGTTCCTGCTGCCCGACCATCATCAGGCGGCGGTACTTCGCTGGGATCGGCCTGGTGGTCCGGTCGCGTGGACGCTCCCGTCGGGGAGGTGGAGGGTGAGTTGTCGGTTCGGTCCGAGTTCGATAACCCATCCGTCGTTGTGGATCTTGGCGTGATGCACCGAGCAGACGGGCAGGAGGTTGTCGAAGTCGGTGCGGCCCTGGTTGCGCCACCAGATGATGTGGTGGAGTTTGCAGCGGTCGTAGGCCACCGTGCAGCCCGGGATGGCACAACACCGGTACAGCCCGCGTAGCGCGCGTCGTTGGGCGCGGTTCGCCAGGCGGGTGGTGCGTCCCAGGTTCAACTCTCCGGGTGCGTGCAGCACCACACCGTTGCGAACCACGACCGCGTGCACGTCGGCGTCGCCGGCCAACGTGGCGAGCACGCGGGCGGGGATCTCGACAGGGATCGAGAACTCGCCAACCGGGCCGACCTGGTCCTCAGCATCGGCGTGGACGACCACGACATATTCCGGTCGGCCCAGCTTCGGCCGCACGAGCGGTGCAGGATCGTTGCTGCGTTCGTTGCCCAACGCTTCGTCGAGGAGGAGTCGAGCGACGGCCTGGGCGGCGAGGTAGCGCTGCTTCTCGATGGGGTCGTCGGGGCAGTCGGCGGGCTCGGCTTCACCGAAGAGCGTTTGGACTGTGGTGTCGATCCGAGCGGCGATCTTGATGCCGGTGACGGGGTCGAACTTGGCGGTCAGGTTCCACATGCCGTCGGTGTCGACCCAGGTGCGGGCTCGTGCGTTGCGGCGTTGTCGGGCGAGACGGTCGAGGCCGTCGTCTTCTTGGAGTCGTTTGGTTTCGAGGTCCAGGCGGCGGGTGAACTCGTCGACCGTGCCGGCCTTCGCAACGGCGGCCAATGCGTCGGCACGCTTGATCAGCTCGCCGCGTTTGGACGCATCGACCTTCTTCGAGGCCCGGGTGACGGCATCGACATGGTCAGCGGTGATCGCACCGTCGCCCAACGCGTCAGCCAGCTTGGGTGTCTGCTTCAACGTCGTGGAGCGTTCGGTGGTCTTGGCCGCCTGGCTCAGCGATTTCTTCGACGCGTTCGCGATGCGCTGCTCGGGGAACGAATCGATCCCCTCGAGTTGCCTGACCAGGCCGGCGTGCTGAGCGTCGCACCACGCCTGCACTTCACGCACCGCGACCAGACCGGACTCGATCAGATCAGCACCCGCCGACGAGTTCGAACGCACCGACGCAATCGCCCCGACCCGCTCGACCACCGCAGCGATCTCCATGCCGGCAACCCTAGACAGGGGGTGTCACACAGTTGATCGGCGCAAGACTTCGGCCATGAGCGACGCCGTCGACGACGTGGGACCGCTCAGCTGACCGACAGTTCGTCGAGCATGCGTTGACGAGTGCGGCCAAGGTCGGCGAGGACCGATGCGAGGGGAAAACCGGGCGATCCGCCGTCGATCGCTTCGAGAGCCGACGCCACCTGACCGGGAGCATCGGGCCGCATGCGTGCGATGAGATTGACGAGAACTGCTCGGTGAGCGTGGACCAACATGCCGGCGTCGATCGCTCTGGCGAGTTGTCGAGCGACGACGTCACCGTCGGCGTGGAGCAGCGGCTCGAGATCGGGCGGGATCGGAAGCGGTGGCAACTCGGCGATGTCGTCCGCCGACGGATCGGGCTGCGCGCCAGCGGCGCCTCGGGCGCCCAACTCGGGGAGGTGACCGACGAGCCAACCGGCGAGCGGTCCACACGCCAGCTCGGCACGGGCTCGGCGAATGGGATCGGTTCGGTGTCGGGTCAGCAGCTCGGGCACGAGGTCGGGTGGCACGCGCCACCCATTCATGACCAGGCTCAGCATCCATTCGTCCTCGAGCACCGGCCACGACGACACGATGTGATGCCAGCGTTCGGCCGCAGCGGGCACACAGACCGGTCGATCATCGGTGCCGGGACCATCGACCGGCGACAAGGGTGCCCCCGGAAGGACGCCGGCACGGCGAACAGCCACGGTCGCGGCGACCTGGGCGAGCATCCGCTCCGACGGTGTCGACCGGACTGTGTCGTCGACGAGGTCCGCGATCAGCCCGTCCGGCTCGGGCGGGTTGCGACGGTCGGTGCCGAGCATCGCCACCGACACCAACTCGCGCCACTGCTCCACCTGCGTCACGCCGCCCCACCCCCACGTTTGCGTCGAGGTTCGGGTGACCCGCCGCACACAAACTCTGACGCAAACGTGGTGATCATGCCGCGCTCACGAAGGAGTCGTCGGCACGGGGGCCGATGTCGATCGAGTGGTCGTCGAGGTGGATGGTCAGCGGCACGACACCGTGCGGCGTCCACTCGCACGACACGTCGACAGTGCCACCGCCGGCGACCGCGAGCAACGTCGCCAGGGGACGGCCGCCGGCGATCAACGGCAGCGAGCCGCCGCTGTCGGTGAGGGCGAACCGCGTGCCGTCGACGGCGACCGCTGCGGTGGCCGTGAACGGGATGCGGTCGAGCCACGGCTCGGCGGCGAGCAGTACGCCGACCTCGTCGCAGGCCGCCACGACATCGACGGCAGGTGGACGGGCGGGCTCGATCGGATCGCCGTGGCGTGTGCCGACCAGCGCGCGCAGCGCAGGTCCGGGATACCGATGCAGGTCTGCTTCGACGGCGGTCCCGACGATCAACGACGTGTCGAGGCTCTGGCGGTACGCAGCGAACGACAGCACGAGGGCCCAGCGTCCCGACGTCGACCCGCGCAGCCAATGGCGACGCACCTCGATGCGGTCCTCGCGGGTGTCGCTGCGGGCCGCAACGACCCACGTGTCGGTGTCGGGAACACCGCAGAGCACGTCGGCCTGTCGCACCTGCCAACCGACCGTGGTGGCCACGGCGTCGGCGAGCGGGCCCGGCAGCGACCCGAGTCGGCGGCCCGCCTGTGCGAGCAGATGCAGCAACCCGAGCTCGGCGAGCACGTCGCTGTGCCAGTCGGGGGAGGCACCGACGAGACCGGCCAGCCTGCGGATGCGATTGGCGAGGCTGCCTGCTTGCGCATCGACGAGACGAGCGGCCAGCTCGTCCCACGTCGCGTACTTCGCCAGTGCCGGATCGGCCAGGCCGGTGCGCATCCGATCGTCGAGCCAACGGTCGAGTTCGGTCAGCCCTGCGAACATCCGCTCGATGCGCTCGTCGCGCGCCCGGTCACGGTCGGGTTCTGGAGGCGGTTCCCGCTCCCCCTCGGGCAGTGCATCGGAGATCGCGTCCGAGGTCGGCGCCGATGCGGACGCCGCCGTGTCGCGAGCCGACGGCGGGAACGTCGTGTCCGGACCGCGACGGCCGGCGGAGGCCTCGCGAGCCTCGACCCAGCTCGCCACCTGCGGCGGCGCCGTCGTGTCCGGGACGTCGCCGCTCACCCACAGCAACAACATCGCGAGCACGTGTTTGCACGGATGACGCCGACTTGGGCACGTGCACCGGAAACCGACGCCGACATGGTCGACCATCGTGTCGTACGGCTCTGCACCGCTCCCCCGACAGGACCCCCACACCGCCCGGTCGTCGGCGCCGAGCCCGCCCCACTTCGTCAACGTGGTCAGCGGCCGGGCGGCGCTCAGCGCGGCCGGGGTCGGCGCGATCGCCTCGACCTGTTCCACCGACCACATGCGCCCGATGGTACCGAGGGGGTGTCCCTACCTCGGTCAGGCCCGCTGGCGCAACACCGCTTGGGTTTGAGTCACTTTCGCGATGAGACGGTCATCCGACCGGATCTCCGTTTCGACGACGATCGTGGTCGAACCAACATGAAGCGGCGTTGCGACGGCGCGAATCATCCCGGTCGAGGCACCGCCGAGGAAGTTGGTCTTCGACTCGATTGTCGACGTGCCGGTGGCTCCGGCCGGGAGGTTCATCGCGGCGACCACCGCCCCGGCCGAATCGGCGATCGCCATCACGGCACCACCGTGGACCAGCCCGCCAGAGGTGCTCACATCATGCGTGACGTCCATGGCGACTTCGACCCGGTCGGGCGTGGCCGATACTCCGACGATGCCGAGCGTGCCACACAGCGGCATCGCCCCGCGGAGCATGTCGGTCAGGTCAGCATCAGCGACGGTTTCGGACAGCGGCGCTTCGGACACGGAGTACAAGCTATGACATCGGCGTCGCACCCTGCCACGACGTTCCACGCGTGGGCGCGGCCACCGACCTCAGGCACGGATGGCGACAGCGACCGGCTCGTCGTGCACCGACCGGGCGGCCGACTTCGCGTGGTAACTCGACCGGGTGAGCGGGCTCGCTTCGACGTGCCCGACGCCGTACGACTCGCCGAGCTGCTTCCACTGGTCGAACTCGGCCGGCTCTGCGTAGCGGGCGATCGGAAGGTGGTGCGACGTCGGGCGCAGGTACTGCCCGATCGTGACGATGTCGACGCCCAGGTCGGCGAGGTCGGCCAGCAACCCCTCGATCTCGTCGTCGGTCTCGCCGAGCCCGACCATGAACCCGGTCTTGGTGGTGAGCCCCGCTGCTTTGGCACGGGCGAGCACGCCGAGCGATCGGGCGTATCCGGCCGACGGCCGCACGGCGCGCTGCAAGCGAGCGACCGTCTCGACGTTGTGGTTCACCACATCGGGTCGCACCGCGAGCAGCAGGTCGAGCGCTGCCTCGTCGCCCTTCGCATCGGAGATCAGCGTTTCGATCTGCGTTGCTGGGCGACGCACGCGGATCGCCTCGACACACGCCGCCACATGGGCCATCCCACCGTCGGCGAGGTCGTCGCGTGCGACCATGGTCAGCACCGCATGGTCGAGGCCCATCCGGTCGATCGCCTCGGCGACCCGCGCCGGCTCGTCGCCTGCGGGCGAAAGCGGCTTGTTCGTGTCGACGAGACAGAACCCGCACGCTCGAGTGCAGCGCTCGCCCAGGACCATGAACGTGGCGGTGCCGTCGGCCCAACACTCGGACAGATTGGGGCAGCCCGCGTCCTCACACACAGTGACGAGGTCGAGATCGCGCACCGTCTTCTTGAGAGACATCACATCGGCGCCGAGTGCGACCTTTGGTCGCAGCCACGCGGGCTTGCGCGTCTCGATCGACAGGCCCTCCGTGACACCCGCAGCCTCGAGACGACCAGCAGCCCGGTCGGACACCAGCTTCACCTGCTCTCCCGGGCCCTCGCCCCGCGAGAACGCGGACACGTCGCGGCCGTCCGCGGCGTGCTTCCATGCGACGTCTTGTCGTTCGATGGCGCCGCCGGCCCACCGGTCAGCGGCGAGACGGGCGATCACGTCGACGACCTCACGCATCGACACGTCGACGCTTTCCTCGGCAAGCGACGTGACCGGCTTGTCGCCGATGCCACACGGCACGATGTGGTCGCGCAGATAGGTCATGTCGGTCGTGACGTTGAGGGCGAAGCCGTGCATCGTGCGACCGTGCGCAAGCCGGACCCCGATCGCACAGATCTTGCGGGGCTGTACCGACGGGTCGGGGTGGTCGACGTCGAGCCAGACGCCGGCGAATCCCTCCAACCGACCGGCGTTCGCCAACCCGAGTTCGGCGAGCGCGTCGATGACGAGCCCCTCGACGTTGCACACGTGATCCGAGGCGCCCAGACGGTTGTCGACGTTGACGACCGGATACCCGACCAACTGGCCCGGGCCGTGGTAGGTGATGTCGCCACCGCGCTTGACCGACACCAGCTCGGCACCGACCACCGCGGGCTCGCAGCGGAGGTTGTCGGCAAGGTTCGCTCGCTTGCCATGGGTGAACACGTGCGGATGTTCGAGCAGCAGCAGGTGCTGTCCCTCGCCGCGCTCGAACACGGCCGTCTGCACGGCCAACGCTTCGCGGTATGGCACCCGCCCCAACCAGCGGACGCGCAACGGGCCAGTCACGACAGACCCGAGCGTCAGAGCTCGGTCGACCAGTCCTTGGTCTCGAGGATCTCCTTGACCCGAGCGAGGAACCGCGCCGCATAGGCGCCGTCGAAGGCTCGGTGGTCCCAGCTCATTGCGAGGTTGCCGACTGGGTGAATAGCAATCGCCTCGCCGCCGTCGGGGCCGGTCGTCACGACCGGCTTGCGAACGATCGCGTCGGTCGAGATGATCCCCACCTGTGGCTGGTTGATGATCGGCATCGTGAGCACCGAGCCCGCCGAGCCGTTGTTGCTGAGCGTGAACGTTCCGCCCGAGATCTCGTCGGGGCTCAACTTGCGGCTGCGGGCGCGGTCGGCGAGATCGGAGATCTCCGATGCGATCGCGGCGAGCCGCTTGGTTTCGGCATCACGAACGACCGGAGCGAGCAGACCGTCGTAGTCGAGGTCGACGGCGATGCCGAGGTCGACGAAGTTGTGCACGATCAGGTCGTTGTCGCTGACGCTGGCGTTGAGGTGCGGGAACTCGCTCAACCCGTCGATGACGGCCCGGGCGATGAACGGCAGGTAGGTCAGGCTGAATCCGTGCGTGGCCTTCCAGTCGTCCTTGACCTTGGTGCGCACGACGTCGACGTTGGCGAAGTCGACCTCGACGACGCTGAAGGCGTGTGGGCTGGTCGCCTTGCTCATCACCATGTGATCGCCGGTGAGGCGGCGGATCTTGGACAGCGCCACGACCGTGTCACGCTCCCCGGCAGCTGCCTGAGGTGCCGGCGCGGCCGGTCGTGCAGGGGTCGGCACCGGCGGCGAGGCCGCGGGAGTCGGCGCGGCGGCGGACGGAGTCGACGGAGCGGGCGCACTGGCCACCGCGGGGTCCTGGCGGCTGGCGCCGGTGGCATCGATGTGATCGAGCACGTCGTCTCGAGTGATGCGACCGCCGGGTCCCGATCCGGTGATTGCGTCGGCGTCCAGGCCGTGCTCGTTCACCAGGCGGCGAACGACCGGTGACAGCAGCCGGTTGTCACCGGCCTGGGCGGCTGCGGGCGCAGCAGGAGCAGACGGCGGCGCAGCAGGAGCAGATGGCGGCGCAGCAGGAGCCGCAGCGGGTGCGGGCGGGGGCGGCGGTGCCGGCGCTTGCGGGGCGGGTTCCGGTGCCGGAGCAGGCTCGGTAGCCGCCGCCGGAGCGGATGGAGCCGCACCATCGGCGTCGCCGACGACAGCGATGACCGTGCCGACGTCGACGGTGTCACCTTCTTGGACGCGGATCTCGGTGAGCACACCGGACACCGGCGACGGCACCTCGGTGTCGACTTTGTCGGTGGACACCTCGAACAGTGGCTCGTCGGCGGCGACGGTGTCACCGACGTTCTTGAACCACTGCGTGATGGTGCCCTCGGTGACCGTTTCGCCGAGTTGTGGGAGGGTGACGTCTGCCATGGGAGGAGTCTCTTCTCGTGTGGGGCGTGGAGTCGAATTGGTTGCTGATCTCTGTCTAGCCGTTGAAGTTGCGACCGGTGAGTGACATCACGGTCTCGCCGAACAACTCGGACAGGCTCGGGTGCGGTTGGAGGAACTCGGCGATCTCGTCGACCGAGGCCTCCCAGTTGACCGCGAGGTAGCCACCGCTGAGTTGCTCCGTGACCCAGGGGCCGACCATGTGCACGCCGAGGACCTGGCCAGCGGAACCGTCGGGGCGCTTCTTGGCGATGATCTTCACGAGACCTTCGGTCTCGCCGAGGATCATCGCGCGACTGTTGAACTTGAAGGGATGCTTCGCAACCACGACGTCGTGGCCGGCCGCACGGGCCTGCTCTTCGTCGGGTCCCGCCCACGCGACTTCGGGGTGGCAGTAGATCGCCCACGGCACCCGGTCGTACGCAACGGGCATCGGTGACTCACCGAGTACCTGCTTGACCACCAGGATCGCCTCGGCGTAGGCGACATGTGCGAGCTGCGGAGTGGCGATCAGGTCGCCGACGGCGTAGACGTCGGGTTCACCGGTACGGCAGTACTCGTCGACCTCGACGAAGCCGCGCCCGTCGACGACGACACCGGTGCCGTCGAGGCCGAGCTGGTCGGCGAAGGGACGGCGCCCGACCGACACCACGACAGCGTCGACCTCGACCGTGTCACCGTCGCCGAACGACACCGTGGTGCCACCGAATGCATTGGGTGTGTGGCCATTGACCATCACTCCGGTGCGGATCGTGATCTTCTTCTTCTTGAACGACTTCTCGACGACCTTTGCGAGGTCGGCGTCGAGGCCGGGGAGGATCTTGGGGAGGCCCTCGAGGATGATGACCTCGCTCCCGAGGTCGGCGAACGTCGACGCGAATTCACACCCGATCGCGCCACCACCGATGACCGCCACCCGGGGCGGCACCGTGGTGAGGTCGAGCACTTCGTCGCTGGTCATGATCGGACCACCACGTTCGAAGTTCGGGATCAGACGTGGTACCGACCCGGACGCGAGCATCACGGCGTCACCGGTGATCGTCGCCGCCGAGCCGTCGGCCATCGACACGTTCACGCTGCGATTCGCACCGAGGGCGCCCACGCCGTTGAAGACCTCGACCTTGCGCCCCTTGCACATCGCGGCGATGCCCTTGACGAGTCCATCGACGATGCCCTGCTTGCGCGCCTGCGTCCGGGCGAAGTCGACGCTCGCCGGGCCGCCGGACTCGATGCCGAAGTCGCTGGAATGATCGACGTGGCGCTTGACAGCGGCGGTCTCGAGAAAGGCCTTGGCCGGGATGCAACCCCGATTGAGACACGTTCCGCCGAGCGCATCCTTCTCGACGAGCGCGACGTTCAAGCCCGCCGAGGCTCCGTAGAGGGCAGCTGAATAGCCACCAGGACCGCCACCGATCACCACCAGGTCGAAATGGTCACTCATCGCCGTTCACCGTAGCGTTCGATCGACCCGTCGTCATCCGGGCCCGACCGAGATCATGGTGTTTCGAGCACCCAGTTGCGTTGCTGGTCGCCGCGGCGCAGTATCAGCACCCGATTCGACCCGTCGGCAGCGCTCACGTCGAACTCGATCCGGCAGCGCTGCTCAGCGACCGCGATCTCGGTGCAGCGGCCATCAGCGTCGGCCGTGACCGGCTGCAGGCGGCGGTCGCCCGTCGCGAGCGAAAAGCCCGCCAGGTCATCGTCGACGCCGCCGACTTCGACATCCACGGAGAACAATGCGTCGGTCTCGTCCGCACCGAACACGACGACATCGACATCTCCGACGCGCACGACGTCGCCGACTTCGGCAGGTTCGACGGCCGCTGATTCGTTCGCGAGTTGCAGCAGCAGCACCCCACCGGCCAGCAGGATCATCAGCCCGACACCGACCGACAGCAGCAGCAGCGTCCGGGTCTTCATCGCCGTCCGAGCCTACGGATCGCGCTCGAAGGTCGCACCGTCATGCCGCCACGCCGTCACACGGCGCCTGGCTGATGTGACGAATCTCGAAACACGACCGACCGTGACGTTCAAAGGCCCAGGCGCTGTCACTACCTTCCGTGCGGTGAGAACGACACGACGCCACGCCGTCAGCGGCGCAATCGGGGCCGCTGTGCTGCTGCTCGCAGCGACCGCCTGCGGCTCCGAGTCGAACGATTCGACCACCGAGTCGCTGCCCGGGGCCGTGGTCGAAGCGACGACCGGCCCGACCGAGGCACCCATCACCTCAGCGCCGACGACGGCCGGCACCGGCGACACATCACCACCGGCCGTCGACGCCGACCCAGCGCCGGCCCAACCCGCCGTCTTCGTGCCCGAGGCACTGCAGTTCACCGCCCCCCTCGTCGGAGGAGGCACCTTCGACGGCGCGGCTGCCGCCGGCAAGCCGACGGTGTTCTGGTTCTGGGCGCCCACTTGAAGCGCGTGCAACCGTGAAGCCACCTCGGTCGAGGAGGCAGCAGTGCAGTTCCAGGATCAGGCCAACTTCTACGGTGTTGCATGGACCGGAAGCGACGACTCGTTCCAGGGGTTCATCGACAAGCACGGCCTGACGTTCCCGCAGATCAGCGATGATCCCGGCGACGTCTTCGACCGATTCGATGTGTCGTATCAGCCGGCATTCGCGATCGTGAACACCGATGGATCGACCGAACTGGTCCTCGGAGCCATCGACGACCAACTGCTCGGCCAGATCATCTCCGAAGCGACTTGACCGCCAACTGTCGCCCGGGGACAGGCCCCGTGTCTCGTTCCCGCTCGATCGCTCCTACGCTCGCCTCATGCGTGTTGCCATCACCGGATCGACGGGCCTGATCGGCTCGGCCCTCAAGCCCCACCTCGAATCGCTCGGTCACGACGTGATCCGAGTGGTGCGAGGCAATCCATCGGGAACCGATGTCTCGTGGTCGCCGACCGATGGCCGCATCGACCCGGGAGCGCTCGACGGCGTAGACGCCGTCGTCCACCTGGCCGGAGCAGGCATCGGCGACAAGCGCTGGACCGACGACTACAAGCGGGAACTGCTCGACAGCCGCACCAAGGGCACGACGCTGATCTCCGAAGCGATCGCGTCGGCGACCGACGGACCCGAGGTACTGCTGTCGGGCTCGGCGATCGGGATCTACGGCGCCCGCGGCGACGAGGAACTCACAGAGGTCTCGTCACCCGGCGAGGGATTCCTCGCAGACATCTGCGTGCAGTGGGAGCAGGCCACCGGTGTCGCCGAAGCCGCGGGCACACGTGTGGTGCACCTGCGAACAGGCATCGTCTTGTCGGCCAAGGGCGGCGCGCTCAAGAAGCAACTGCCGCTGTTCAAGTTCGCCCTCGGCGGCAAGATGGGCTCAGGAGCCCAGTGGCAGAGCTGGATCTCGATCGACGACGAGGTCGCTGCGATCACGCACCTCCTCACCACCGACACGACGGGCGCCGTCAACCTGACCGCTCCGAAGCCGGTCACCAACGCCGAGTTCACCGACACCCTGGGCGATGTCCTGCACCGCCCGACGTTTCTGCCGATTCCGAAATTCGGCCCCAAGCTCCTGCTCGGCGCCGAACTCGCCGACAACCTGCTGTTCTCGGGACAACGCGTCGTGCCGGCGGTGCTCGAAGCCGACAGCGGCTTCACATTCCAACACCCCGATCTGGCCACCGCGCTCCACGCGCTGCTCGGCAAGTGAGCGCGACCACCCGACCCGACGAATCGGTGGTCGTCGTCGGCGCCGGGTTGGCCGGTTTGTCGTGCGCCGTCGCACTTCACGACGCCGGCATCCCGGTGCAGGTGTACGAAGCGAGCGACGGCATCGGCGGACGGGTGCGCACCGACCGCGTCGACGGATTCACGCTCGACCGCGGCTTCCAGGTCGCCCTGACCGCGTACCCCGAGATGCACCGCCAACTCGACATGGCCGCGCTCGACCTCCAGGCCTTCGACCCGGGTGCCCTCGTGTGGCGCAACGGGAAGGGTGCTGTTGTCGGAGACCCGTTCCGGCGCCCGACGACAGCGCTGTCGACGGTCACGTCACCGATCGGTTCGTTGTTCGACAAGGCCCGGATCGCCGTGCTTCGCCATCGACTGCGCAGCGTGCACCCGGTCAGGCTCCTCCAGGGAGACGACACCTCGACACGCACTGCGCTCGCCGACGCCGGCTTCTCCGACACGATCATCGAGCGGTTCTTCCGGCCGCTCGTCGGGGGCATCCAACTCGACCCCGACCTCGCCGACAGCCGTCGCATGTTCGACGTGATCTTCCGCATGCTCGCCGATGGCGACTCGGCTGTCCCCGCCGCAGGTATGCAGGCCATCCCCCGTCAACTTGCCGACCGGTTGCCCTCGGGCACCATCCATCTCGACGCGCCGGTGACGGCAACCACCCCGACCTCGGCCACGGTCGACGGCACAACGATCGCTGCGTCGGCCGTCGTCGTGGCCACGGAGGGTCCGGCTGCATCAACCCTCCTCGGCCTTCCTGCCGTCGAGTCCAAGTCGGTCGGCGCTGTCTACTTCTCGGCGCCCGCGGCCCCGATCGCCGACAAGCTGGTCGTTCTCGACGGAACGGGTCGCGGCCCGGTGCTCAACGTCGCCGTGATGAGCAACGTCGCTCAGAGCTACGCGCCGCCCGGGTCACACCTGGTCGTCGCCGCACTCCCCGGCCACGACGGCCCGACGATCGAGGCCGATGCCCGTTCGCAGCTGCGCGGATGGTGGGGGCCGCAGGTGGAGACGTGGGATCATCTTGCGACGTATCGCATTGCGCACGGCCAGCCGCGTCAACGTCCGCCCTTCGATCCCAAGCGACGAGTACGCCTCGACGACGGGCGCTTCGTGTGCGGCGACCATCGCGACACCGCCTCGATCCAGGGTGCGATGTACTCCGGGCGGCGGTGCGCTCTGGCCCTCGCCGCCGAGATCGGCCAGACTGGCCCTCATGGCTGACGGGACATCCGACAACGCATCCACCTCGATCGACGACGACAAGGTGGTGCGAGGGATCCGATTCGTGCCGGCCGAGCCCCAGGCGATCTTCGATCTCCTCGCCGATCCCGCGCAGCACCCGCAGATCGACGGTTCGGGATCGGTCCGAAGCAGCGCCGCGGACGCGCCCGAGCGTCTGACGTTGGGTTCGAAGTTCTCGATGTCGATGAAGCTGGGCACGCCGTACAAGATCACGAACGAAGTCGTCGAGTTCGACGAGCCGTCGTTGATCGCCTGGCAGCACGTGGGCAAGCACATCTGGCGCTACCGGTTGCGCCCCGTCGAAGGCGGCACCGAAGTCACCGAGGAGTTCGACTTCCGCCCCGCCCGCAGCGCAACAGCGCTGAAGCTGTTCGGTGCCCCCAAGCGCAACGGGAAGGCGATCGAAGCCACGCTCGATCGACTCGTCGCCCACTTCCAGGCCGACTGACGCTGCGGTCGCCCCGCCCGCACCCCCGAAAGGGGCGCTGGTTGGGACCTTTGACCGTCGCAACAATTGTGAGGTAGGGGTAGGTTCGAGGTATGGGCACGACATGGCTGACCGCGAGCGAGATGACGGCATGGCGCACGTACATCGAGACGTTCGGCGACCTGATCGCCGCGATCGAGCGTGATCTGGCCGAGCACGACCTGACACTCGGCGACTACCAGGTGTTCGTGTACCTGTCCGAGGCGCCGAACCATTCGATGCGCATGTGCGATCTCGCCGATCTGCTGCAATTGTCACCGAGCGGCTTGACCCGTCGCCTCGATGGGCTGGTCAAGGCAGGATTCGTGACTCGCGAACCGTCGACCGACGATCGGAGGGTGATGCTGGCCACGCTCACACCGACGGGATTCAGCACCCTCGAGGCCGCTGCCCCCGTTCACGTGGCGAGCGTGCGTCGCCACATCTTCGACCATCTCGACGACGACCAGGTCGATGCGCTGGCGTCGATCTTCCAGTCGATCAAGCTCGGGCTGGAAAAGTGACCACCCTCCCGCAGGGTTTCCGCAGCCACGTTGCGAACATCGGCGTCAAGGACGACACCGACGACTTCGTGGTGATCACGGCTGAACACGCAGTCCCCGTCGCCGGCGTGTTCACGAAGAGCCGGTTCGCCGGGCCGAGCGTCACCCTCAGTCGAGCTCAGATTGCCGACGGTCAGGCCCATGCCGTCGTGGTCATCTCGAAGAACGCCAACGTCGCCACAGGCCCGCAGGGCCATGCCGACGCCGTCGAGGTCGCCCAGCGGGTGGCTGCACGGCTCGGCTGCGAGCCGACTGACGTCGTGGTCACCTCGACCGGCGTGATCGGGCGTCGTTACCCGATCGAGCGCATCCGCGCCGGGATCGATGCCCTGCCCGCGGAACTCACGTCCGACGATGCCGCCGGGCCGGCGCGCGGCATGATGACCACCGACACGGTCCCCAACCTCGCCGAGGCGTCCGTCGCCGGCTCATCCGCACGCGTCCTCGGGATGGCCAAGGGCGTCGGGATGATCGAGCCCGACATGGCGACGCACATCTCGCTGATCTTCACCGACGCCGCACTCACGAGCACCGACCTCGACGCCGTGTTCCGGCGCGTGGTCGACCGGACGTTCAACTGCGTCAGTGTCGACACCGACACCTCGACCAGCGACTCGTCGGTGATCATGGCCTCGGGCGCCGCCGGCCCGGTCGACCTCGATGCCTTCGAAGTGGCACTGCACGCTGTGGCGCTCGACCTGACCACGCAGATCGCCAGCGACGGCGAGGGTGCTCACTCGTTGATCGAGGTACACGTCGATCGCGCCCGCGACACCACACAGGCCAAGCGCGTCGCCAAGGCGATCGTCAACTCGCCGCTGGTGAAGACCGCCGTCCACGGCGGGGATCCCAACTGGGGTCGGGTGGCGATGGCGATCGGCAAGTGCAGCGACGACACCGACATCGATCAGGATGCGGTGGTGATCCGCTTCGGCGACACCGAGGTGTACCCGCGCCAACTCGATGACACCGCCCTGGGCGCATTGTCGGACTACATGCGCAGCCCCGAGGTCCGCATCCACGTGTCCCTCGCCACCGGCGACGACGAAGCCACCGTGTGGGGCTGCGACCTGAGCGACACCTACGTCCGCTTCAACGCCGACTACACCACCTGACCACCCGTTCAGCGGTGTGCGAACCCGCCGCATCTGCGTGATTCGCTCATCATCACCAGTGGGACAGCCGGCAATGCTCGCGGGGCGACCTCTCGGCTGTGCGAACATGCGCGATGGCCGAACCGCGACTGCTGGCACACCTGGCGAAACTCGGCGCCACCGCCGCCCAGATCTCCGATCTCGACGACGACGACCTGATCGGCCTTGCGGGCGACCTGCAACTTGCCAGCGGGCTGTCACTCACGCTCGACGACGTTGCCCGACAGACGGGCTGCGAACGCGATGAGGTGCGCGCAATCTACGAGGGTCTCGGCCTCCGAGTCGACGACCTGGCTGGTTTCGGCGACGGCGACGTCGCCCTGGTCTCGCTGATTGCGCACGACACGAGCGGGATCATCGAGACGGTCGGGACACAGATCCTGCGGGTCGCCGGAAGTTCACTTTCACGCCTGGCCGAGGCAACGGTGGCGGCCTACGTCCAAGACGTGGAGCATCGAGACGACTCACGTGACGTCATCGCCGAGGCGGATCAGAACGCGTTCGCGTCGACTCTCGTCCTCGTGCTGGGGGACATGCTGCCCACCGTGTTCCGTCATCACATGTGGACGTCGGTCCGTCGCCAACGCGTCGCACAGCACGGCATCGCCGATCCACAGGTCGTCCGCATGGCCGTGGGATTCGTCGATCTGGTCGGGTTCACCTCGTTCTCGCGATTTGCGTCACCTGCCGAACTCATCGCAGTGATCGAGGACTTCGAGCGGCGAGCGTTCGAGACGGCACACCGGTACGGCGGCCGGATCGTCAAGAGCATCGGCGACGAAGTGATGATCGCAGCGAGCGACGCTCGCATCGTTTCAGCGATCGCCCTCGAACTGATCGGCACGACCGGCGATGATCCCTCGGTTGCTCCGCGGGCCGGGGTCAGCGCCGGCGACGTGTTGTTCAGACTGGGCGACTACTACGGTCCAGTGGTCAATCTGGCCTCGCGGCTCACCGCTGAAGCGGTGCCCGGCGAGGTGCTCACCGATCAGTCGACCGACGTTGGCCCGGACATGGCGCTGCAGCCCGCCGGCCGGAGAACCCTCAAGGGGTTCGCCGAACCGGTCACGGTCTGGTCGATCGAGCCGTTCACCTGACCCTCTCGGATCGGGCGATCTCGGTCACTTCGGCGGCATACGGATGCCGCCGTCGACTCGAATCGACTCGGCGTTCATGTAGCTGTTGGTGATGCACTCGACCACCATCGAGGCGAGCTGCTCCGGATCGCCGAGGCGCTTCGGAAACAGCACGCCCTTCTGGAGGTTCTCCTTGAACGCTTCACTGGCGTCGCCTTCGCCGTAGATCGGGGTGTCGATCAGGCCCGGAGCCACCGTGTTGACGCGGATGCCCACGGCGGACAGGTCGCGGGCGACCGGCAGAGTCATGCCGACGACACCGCCCTTCGACGCCGAGTAGCTGGCCTGGCCGATCTGCCCGTCGAACGCCGCCACGGAGGCGATGTTCACGATGGCGCCGCGCTCGCCGTGTTCGAGCGGCTCGGTGGTGCTCATCGCTGTCGCCGCAACTCGGATGCAGTCGAACGTACCGATCAGGTTGATGGCGATGACCTTCTTGAAGGCGTCGAGGTTGGCGGCCGACTCGAGCGACCCGTCCTTACCGATCGTTCGCTGCGCCCAGCCGATGCCGGCGGAGTTGACGAGCACCCGAACCGGTCCCATCGACTTCGCCATCTCGACGGCGTTGACGATGTCGTCGGTGTTGGTGACGTCGACCTTGCAGAACGCTCCGCCGATCTCGTCGGCGAGTTCGTTGCCCTTGTCCTCCTGCAGGTCGGCGATGACGACCTTGGCACCGCGGGCGGCCAGCATGCGGGCTGCGGCCGCACCGATTCCCGATGCTCCACCGGTGACGATTGCACTTGCTCCAGAAATGTCCATGAGGCCGAAAGCTATTCGCCGGGCGGCCTCGGCAAGGAATCCGACCGGGGGAACTCGCTCGGCTGGTTCAGGCCGGGGCGGGCCCGACGCCGTACCGAGTGTCGACCACCCGGTCGGGCACCATCGCGGCGTAGGTGTCGGTTCGGTTGAACCAACCGTTCACGTCGAGGAGAAAGTGTGTGTCGCTGTGGGTGTAGATGCACACCGATCCACCGGCACCGATCGTTGCGATGACGTTGTTCGCCGTCACCCGCCCGCGCGAGTAGTTCAGGTTTGCCGTCAGCGGACGGGGTGTTCCGCACGGCCACACCGTCGCGAATCCAGCTCCGGGGGGATTGACGGCCGTGACATTCACCGACACGGACTCGGCGTCGGCGGGGATCGTGACCGTCTGCCCGGCCACGACCATCTCGCGACCCGTGACCTGGACCTGCAACGGCTGA
This sequence comes from Ilumatobacteraceae bacterium, assembly GCA_035527095.1. Lineage (GTDB taxonomy): Bacteria > Actinomycetota > Acidimicrobiia > Acidimicrobiales > Ilumatobacteraceae > Sva-07. The sequence continues at coordinate 48,558 of DATLBC010000140.1, forward strand.
CTCGGACGGATGAACGTCCGCGATCCAAGACCCTCACGGGTATCGACCCAACGCTGGGGGACGGCCGACACGAACGCCGACGATGCAGGAGTGGCCCCAGCCGTGAACCATCCGACGACGTCGACGACGAGGTCGGTCCGTGCGTGCGTGTAGAAGCACAGGGTGCCACCGGCGCCGAGCGGCGCGATCGCTCCGTTGGCCCTGACGGCACCGGCACTGAAGTTCAGCGTCGACACGACAGGCCGGTCCACACCACATGGCCACACCGTGACGTAACCAGCGCTGACCGGGTCGACGGCGGTGACGTTGATCGCCGCGGCCACGGCGTTCGCGGGGATGACCGTTGCGCTGCCGTCGATGCGTTGGGCTCCGGCGCCGATCACCTGCAGGGTGACTGGCGTCTCCGGACGAATCCGTCCGAGTGGCACGCCGAGACCTTCGCGGGAGTCGATGAGCCGCTTCGGGGTGATCGCGGTGAATCCGGATCCGGACGCGTCGGCCGGTCCGAACCATCCACCGATGTCGATCACGACGTCGGTGGCAGCATGGGAGTACACGCAGGTCTTGCCGTTGGCATCGACCGGAGCGATCACTCCGTTGCCGTCGACCGCCCCTCGCGAGTAGTTGAGGTTCGAGGTGAGGGGTCGAGGCGCCGCGCAGGGCCACACGGTCACGAATCCGCCGCTCACCGGATCGATGGCAGCCACGTTCAACGACACGGCCGTCACATTCGCAGGGACCGTGGAGACGGCGCCGTCGGCTGCCGTGACGGTCCGACCCACGACGGGGATCTCGATCCGCCTGGGCGGGGCGAGGCGGCCGCCGATCGATGGCGACATCGTGACGAGCGACTGACGAAGCCAGAGCGCGAACTGCGCCTGTCCGGTGGTGGTCAGATGCACACCGTCGCTGAACCAGCGAACACGCTCCGGCCCCGAACTCGCCGTGTTCCAGTCGAGCACGGTCAGGTTGGGCCAGCGCGACCGGGCAGCGCTCAGCGCGGCGTTGGTGGGTCCGTAGACAGACGCACCGGCACTCTTGCGGATGTCGGCGAGATTCACCCATGCCACCTGCCTGACGCCTCGGGCAGTGAGCGCCGACATCATTGCGTCGATGTCGGCGGCGATGTTGGCCGACGGGTTGTACCCCAACTCCACCACGGCGAGCGCCGTGTTCACGGGTACCGATGCCGCAGCCTGCACACCGCTCGGCGACGGCGGGGTCTTGGTGATGAAGCGGCTGTCGAGCACGTCGACGCGCAGCGACGGGAACGTTCCGTCGGAAAGTATCCGGAACTCCGAGGTCGTGGATCCGGCGATCGAGTTGCCAACCGAGTCTCCGATCAGCGCAACCGACGACGACACGGTGTCACGAGTGATCACACGCACGGTGAACCCAGGCGACGGAAGGGCATTGGCGCCACGAAAGTCCCACGCCTGCTGACGGAAGGTCCTGCCGTTCGAGCCGGTGAGCACGATGTCGTTGAACCAGATGCCGTCGAACTGCTGATAGGTCGTCGACGCGGCCTGGACCATCGACGCCGACGTGATCGAGCCGAGCCCGTACCGAGCGGCGAGCGTGTCGGCGTCGAGTATCCGCGTCCAGCGGTGGTTCGGGTTGTTCGCCGTGGCGTCGCCCGGAGCGTCGTCCACGGCGGTGAAGACGCCGCCGGCAGTGCGCGGCCCATTCGAAGCGGAGAACTCGGTCGACGCGACGTTGCCGTTCGGGAACTTGCGGACCATGCCGGCGGTCGCCGCGATCGCGGCGTCAGTGCGCGGGTCCTCGACATTGACCGGCGCCGCGGTCGCCGTCGATCGGCGGGCCGACCCGAAGTAGACCTGACACGACTGCGAGTCACAGATCGATGCGTACGAATACCGGCGCTGTTGGATCCCGTACGACCGTGCGGCGACTGCCTGCGCCCGAACCGCATTCACGCCCCGTCCTGATCCGGCATCTGCCCAGCTTGCGGAGATCTCCTTCGGGACGACCCCGCGCAGGTAGTCCTCGGTCTTCACGTCGTTGACGACCCGGTTGCCATCGGACTCGCTGCGGACCTCGACCCGACCTCGGTAGTGGGTGACGACGCCGTTCGAACTGCACAGTCCGAGGACACTCGACGGCGCCGCAGCCGAGTTCTCGCCGGTCGCCGTCGTGAACGTGACGGGCCCAGTGACCGTGGTCAGCAGCGACCAACTCGCCGCGGAGGACCCGCCGGCGATGAGTTGGCGAGCGCGAGTCGCGTCGGCCGACTGCCACACTCCGGTCACCGGAAGCCCCTGGTCTCCCTGCCAATCGCGCAGGCGCGCCTCGGTGAGATTCCCGAAGGCGCCGTCGACGGAGAGCGCGCTGTCGCCCGCGATGCGGAACGTGTTGAGGAATTCCTGGATTTGGCGGACTCCGGCGTTGTCGCCGGACCCCTTGGCAATCGGACCGTTCGGCACGACGAGACTCGACGCGCTGGGGCACGCCGAGGAGTTCGAGCCATAGATCTGGAATCGGTTTGCCGAGATCTCTCGGGCGTACATCGACACTCGGCTGAGCCCGGCCGCAGACACGGTGCCCGAACCCGCCGTCACCCCGACGATGGACGCGTTGTCGAGGCCGAGGAGTCGAACCCTGATTCGCGCCTGGCTGGTTGCGACCTCACCGAGTGTCGTGCCGCCGTAGTAGTGATCGAGGATCCACTGCCACGACTTGTTCTGGTCGACTGCCCAGCCGTAGGCGCCCCACTGGCTCATCCCGCGCCCGTGACCGAGTCCGGTGCCCTCGATCACGACGGCGACAACGTCGCTGGGCGCAGCGGACGCGGTCCTGGATCCACCTGGAACGACCGGAAGAAGCGTCGCTCCGAGCACGGCGGCGACGACGAGGGCAACTCGACGCATGTAACGCAACCGTAACGTGCGCGCGGAACGTGAGAGCATCACCACGCAACGTTCTTCGGCACGACCACTGCTGGGCTTGACGGCATCTTGCCGAACGATGCTCCGATCCACGGCCTCCCACGGCGTCGCGTACTACGTTGCCAGCATGTGCACGGTGGACCTCGGTGAATTCGAGCTGCCCATGCGACCCTCCGCCGCCGAACAGAGCGCATGCTGTTTTCCTCGCCGGTCTTCCTGACCGTCTTCCTCCCGATCGTTCTGGGGCTCTACTTCGTCGCCCCGACGCGGCTCCGCAACGCCGTGTTGCTCGTCGCAAGTTTGGTGTTCTACGCCTGGGGTTCCGGCGTGTACGTGCTGGTACTCATGGGCTCAGGGCTCGTCGCGTGGTTGTTCGGAGCCCGAGTTCACCAGCGCCGCAGCGCTGGCGCCTCCACGACATCGACGATCGCTGCAGCGACGATCGTGCTGTTGGCGCCGCTGATCTGGTTCAAGTACGCGAGCTGGTTCAGCGTCAACATCGACGCAATCGTCGGCATCGTCGGCATCTCCTTTCCGGAGCTGTCGACACGCAACCTCCCGATCGGGATCTCGTTCTTCACGTTCCAGGCCATGTCATATGTCTTCGACGTCAATCGTGCCGTGGCGCTCCGTCAGCGACGTTTCCGCGATTTCCTGCTCTACCTCGCCCTGTTCCCGCAACTGATCGCCGGGCCGATCGTTCGATACCAAACCGTTGCCGACCAACTCACCCATCGCATCAGCGACTCCGAACGCGTCACACTCGGACTGCAGCGTTTCGTGTTCGGTCTGGCGAAGAAGGTGATCGTCGCCGACTCGGTCGGGTCCGTCGCCACTGCCGCGTTTGCGTCGCCGAACCCTTCGACGCTGACGGCATGGATCGGTGCAGTGGCATTTGCGCTCCAGATCTACTTCGATTTCAGCGGGTACTCCGACATGGCCATCGGACTGGGGAAGGTCTTCGGTTTCGACTTCCCAGAGAACTTCCGACGCCCATACTCCGCGCTGTCGATCACCGACTTCTGGCGCCGGTGGCACATCACCCTGAGCGAGTGGTTCAGGGACTACGTCTACATCCCGTTGGGCGGAAACCGCGTGTCCACGGGTCGCCAGTACGTCAACCTCATCACGGTCTTCTTCCTGACCGCACTGTGGCACGGCGCAGCCTGGACGTTCATGGTGTGGGGCGGTCTCCATGCTGCAGCGTTGATCGTCGAGCGCGTCACCGGTCGCAATCACGTCGAGCAATGCGCTCACCCGGTCATCGCTCGCACACGAACAGCGTTCCTCGTCGTGGTGTTCTGGGTGTTCTTCCGCGCCGAGGACCTCGGCATCGCCCAACGGATGCTCACGTCCATGTTCACCTGGCAGGGGATCGCGCTCGAGCCGGCATTCGTTGCCACGCTCACCTCGAGAAGCGTTCCCGCGCTGATCGGCGGCTCCGCAGTGTTCCTGCTGCCGCGCGAGCCACGCACGCTGTTCGTCGACTATCAGCAGCCGTCGACGATGCGGGCGATTGGACGTCCGGTCGCGCTGGCCTGCGGTCTGATCGTGTCGTTCAGCCTCATCAGCACGGGCTCTCTCAGCCCATTCCTCTACTTCCAGTTCTGATCAGGACCATGCGACATCGACTCGAACACATCCTCACCGTGGGTCTCTTCGTTGCGTTGATCCTCTCACCGTGGGTCGTGGGAGCGCTCGGAGTGCGAGCTTCGGCAGAACGCGAGAACCGTCCCCTCGCCGAGTCGCCTGGCTGGTCGGTCGGCGATGCGCTCGACAGTGGTCGGTTCGCCGACTTCGAAGCGTTCGTCACCGACCACCTCCCTCTGCGCCAGGAGTCGGCGGCCGCGATCAACTGGGCGCTCTACGCCGCGACTGGTGAATCTCCGGTCGAGAACGCCTTCGTCGACGCATCCGGTGTCTGGAGCCTGTCGGAGGACTTCCTCGATGCGTGTGTCGGAGAGTTCCGCGCGACCGCACTCGCCGACAGCGTTGCCGGATGGGAAGCGGCGTCGGATGGGACGACCGACATCGTGATCATGGTGGCCCCTGACAAGAGCTCGGTACTCAACGCCGAGTTCGGCGTACGGAATCGGATCGCCGACAGCTGTCAGGCGCAGCGAGAGCAGCAGTTGCGAGACGCCTTCGCAGTCGGCGACGATCTCGTCGACCTGTGGTCGCCGCTGCGCGGACGCGCAGCGGCAGGCGAGGACGGCCTCTACTTCGTGAACGATTCGCATTGGACGTCAAGAGGATCGATCACGATGGCCGCTGCGCTCGTCGAGCGGTTCAGTCCCGACCTGTTCGACTCGACCCAGGTCATGCCAGCCGCCCCAGCCGCGGTCACGGTCACCGGAGACGTCACCAGACGGCTCGGCTGGGAGCGCGACGAGACCATCGACCGCCTGGCCTCGTTTCGTCCTGGAGTCTCGACCGACCAAGAGGTCGTGCCGTCGCTGACCGATCAGGGCGTTCGCATCTACACGTCGGCTGCCGGTCGGCCGGAACAGCTCATCTCCGGGACGACCGTGATCGTGAACGATTCGATGGGCAACTACGCCGAAGGGATGCTGGCGCCCTACTTCGAGCGCGTGGTGTTCGTGAACTGGAACGACCTTGCCGGCGGCGAATTCCTCCCGTTCGTCCCGTCCGCTGATCGCATCGTCTTCGAAACTGTCCAGCGGGCGATGTATCCGAGGGCGATCGATCCGCTCCTCGACCCAGCGTTCGACCAGGAGCTACGGTCCGCGCTGGCGCCCGATTGACGGCGACCCAGTGAGCGATCAGGGCCGGGCGTTCGGCACCGCGGCGACGGCCAGTCGGTCGACGAGGTCGTTCATCGGATCGCCGCTGTGGCCCTTGACCCAGCGGAAGCTGACGTGGCCGGCGTTCACCAGCTCGATGAGCGGCTGCCAGAGGTCGACGTTCGCGACCGGCTTCTTCTGGGAGTTCGTCCACCCGTTGCGCTGCCACTTGACCCACCACTGGTCTCGGAAGCAGTTGACGACGTAGGTCGAGTCGGACACGATCTCGATCGGCATCGGTGCGCCGTGGTCGTCGGCGAGCGCGGCATGCGCTCGAAGCGCATCGAGGACGGCATGGATCTCCATACGCTGGTTCGTGGTGTGTGCCTCGCCACCCGCGCCGTGCGGCTCACCCGTCGGCGCGACCGCCCAGGCCCAGCCACCGGGCCCCGGATTTCCACTGCAGGCGCCATCGGTGTAGATCACGAGTCCAGACATCGGCTCGAACCTATCGGTCGCCGATTGGTCGCCGATGCCCGCCGGTAACGTCGTCATCGATGTCTCGAACATGGCGCGACACGCTCGGAACCCTCATCGCAGCGCTCTCCGTCGGCGCCATCGCCACGTCGAGTGGACCGGTCGAGGGTCGGCCCGGCCAGCCGGACGTGGTCATCGTCGGCGACTCGTTGACCGGAGGCAATGCCTCCTACATCGCACCGAGGCTCCGCAGCGCCGGGCTCGACGCGCAGGTCGAGGGACTCAGCGCCCGCCGCATCGCCGTCTCGTTCGAGTTCCTGGGATATCGCGATTCGGGAATCGAACGGATCCGCAGGTTGCGCGCCGCCGGGGTCGATCCGGACTTGTGGGTGATACAGCTCGGCACCAACGACCTCGGCGCGGTGAAGAACTGCAGATGCGTCGACCGGGTGGCCTTCGCCGTCGAGCTGATCGACCGCTTGCTCGCCGAACTCCCACCCAACCGGCCGGTTGCGTGGGTCACGCTGATGAACCGCGCCGACTACGACGTGACGAACATCTTCAACGAAGCGCTGCGACGCCGCGCCGTGATCAACCCGTACATGCGTCTCATCGACTGGGCCAAGATCTCGCTGCAGCGGCCGGACTGGTTCATCGACGCGGTCCACCCGAACAACGTTGGCATGATCAGATTCACACAGATGTACATCGACGACATCCGAACGCTGCTCGCCGACCCGCCGGGGCCGACGCCGCCGCGACCAGGCGTGCAGCCAGCTCTCCGGCTCGGGACGCCACTGAAGTAGGTCACGGGGTCGGCCAACTGATTCGACCGATCCGGTGCGTACCGATCGGTAACACTGCGAGACTGCCCGACATGATCTTCGACGGCCATGTGCATCAGCTGCCCGACATCGATCCGACCGAGACGAAGGAATGGTTGGACAGCCTCGATGCCGTCGTCGACACGCACGGAAAGACCCGGGCCCGCTACTTGCTCAGCCGCCTGATGGAACGCGCCACCGAGAGTCAGGTCTCGTTCCCGGCCACGGTGTCGACGCCGTACGTGAACACGATCCCGCGCGAGCAGGAGCCGTGGTTCCCCGGCGACGAACACATCGAACGGCGCATCCGTGCGTTCATCCGCTGGAACGCGGCGATGATGGTGGTTCGGGCGAACAAGACCGCTGACGGCATCGGGGGCCACCTGTCGACATTTGCCAGTTCAGCGTCGCTGTACGAGATCGGCTTCAACCACTTCTTTCGCGGCAAGGACGACGGTCGCCCGGGTGACCACGTCTACTACCAGGGCCACGCTGCCCCCGGCGTGTATGCCCGAGCATTCCTCGAAGGTCGTCTGACCGAGGACGACCTCGACCACTTCCGCCGCGAGATCGGGCGAGGTGGGCGAGGGCTCTCCTCGTACCCGCACCCGCGGCTGATGCCCGATTTCTGGGAGTACCCAACGGTGTCGATGGGCCTCGGGCCCATTTCGGCGTTGTACCAGGCGCGATTCAACCGCTACCTCCAGAACCGGCACATCGACGACACATCCGACAGCCGTGTCTGGTGCTTTCTGGGCGACGGCGAGACCGACGAACCCGAGACCCTCGGCGCGATCTCGCTGGCCTCGCGCGAACAACTCGACAACCTCGTATTCGTCGTCAACTGCAACCTGCAGCGCCTCGACGGCCCAGTGCGCGGCAACGGCAAGGTGATCCAGGAGCTCGAAGCGACGTTCCGAGGCGCCGGCTGGAACGTGATCAAGGTCATCTGGGGTTCGAAGTGGGACGACCTGCTCGCCCAGGACAAGGACGGCGTGCTGCTCAACAAGATGAACGTGACCGTCGACGGCGAGTTCCAACGCTACGCCGTCGAGAACGGCGAGTTCATCCGTGACAGCTTCTTCGGGCCCGACGAACGCCTCCGCAAGATGGTGGCCGACCTCAGTGACGACGAGCTGCGGAGTCTTCCGCGCGGCGGCCACGACTACCGCAAGCTGTATGCCGCCTACAAGGCGGCCACCGAAAACCTGGGTTCGGGTCGCCCGACAGTGATCCTGGCCAAGACGGTCAAGGGCTGGACGCTCGGCCCCGGCTTCGAGGGCCGCAACGCCACACACCAGATCAAGAAGATGACCAAGGATCAGATCCTTGCGATGCGCGACCGACTGCATCTCGAAGACGTGATCAGCGACGAGGGCCTCGACGCCGAGCATCCTCCCTACGTCAAGCTCGGCAAGGACTCGATCGAATACCAGTACATGATGGAGCGCCGCAAGGCCCTCGATGGGTCGATCCCGAAGCGCACCACCGTCGCCCGACGTCCACTGGAGTTGCCCGCCGACGGCCCGTTTGCCGAGATGCGCGCCGGCTCCAATGGTCAGGAGGTCTCGACCACGATGGCGTTCACGCGCCTGCTGCGCGGCCTCGCCCGCGACGAACACATCGGCCCGCGGGTCGTGCCGATCATTCCCGACGAGGCCCGCACATTCGGGATGGACGCGCTGTTCCGCGAGCTGAACATCTACGCCTCGCAGGGCCAGAAGTACGAGCCGGTCGACCACGACCTGCTGCTGTCGTATTCCGAGTCGACCAAGGGCCAGATTCTCGAAGAAGGCATCACCGAAGCCGGCTCGATGGCGAGCTTCATCGCCGCCGGCACGTCGTATTCCACGCGTGGCGTGCCGATGGTGCCGTTCTACACCTTCTATTCCATGTTCGGGTTCCAGCGGATCGGCGATCTGATCTGGCAAGCAGCCGACATGCGTACGCGAGGCTTCTTGATGGCTGCGACCGCTGGTCGCACGACGTTGCTCGGCGAAGGCTTGCAGCATCAGGACGGCCACAGCTTGGTGCTGGCGTCGACCGTGCCGTTCGTCCAGGCCTACGACCCGGCTTTCGCCTACGAGGTCGGCGCGATCGTGCAGGCGGGCATGAACCGCATGTTCGGTGGCGGCCCGCCCGAGGTGAGCGACGTCTTCTACTACATCACCCTCTACAACGAGAACTACGAGATGCCGCCGCTGCCCGACACACCCGGGCTGGCCGAGGCCATCGTCGAAGGGCTCTACAAGTGGGCCGACGCGCCGGCGGACGCGTCGATTCCGGCGACCGTGCTGTTCTCCGGATCGGCCCACACGGCCGCCCGCGAAGCAGCGGTGGAACTCGCTGAGCACTATGACGTCGGCGTCGAGTTGTGGTCGGCGACGTCATACAAGTCGCTGCGCGAGGAGGCACTGGCGACGGAACGTTGGAACCGGCTGCATCCGTCGCAGGAGCCGCAGGTGCCGCGGGTCGAGCAGATCCTCGGTGAGTCGCGGGGTCCGATCGTGGCCGTCTCCGACTTCATGAAGATCGTGCCCGAACAGATCCAGCGCTTCGTCCCCGACCGCACCTTCGTCCCCCTCGGCACCGACGGCATGGGCCGCTCCGACACACGCGAGGCGTTGCGCCGCCACTTCGAGGTCGACACCGGCCACGTCGTGCTCGCCGTGCTCGACGGCCTGTTCGCCGACGGCAAGGTCGACGAGTCCGTGGTTGCGGACGCCATCGCCCGCTACGACATCGACCCCGACGCCGCCGACCCCTACTGGGCCTGAGGAGTTGCTGCGCCGCCGACAGTATGTGGCGCCTCACCGGAGTCTCCGAACACCTGATGGATCGACGGGTCGCCGACCCCGTCGTCCGAGCTTCTGATGCGTGCGGTCAGTGCCATCAGGAGGATCCCGAACGCGACGGCGAACGAGCGGTAGGTGAACCAGAAGTGGACGGACGTGTGATTGCGCAGCACGATGTGCCAGACGACGGGGATCGTCGCCGCTGCGGCGAGCACGAGCCGCGGCGCCCATGACGATCGCAGGTCTCCGCGCCGCATCGCCACCCCAATCGCCACTGCGGCCAGGCCGACCAGCGCGAACGTGGTCAGCGGCTGGTCGCGCCAGACACCCCAGGCGGCGCTCACGCCTGAGAACACCGACGAGTCCGCACCGTCGACCTCGCCGCTCAGCCGCTCTTCGGCCTTCTCGGTGACGACGAACCGGACCGTGTCGTATCCGATCACCAACGCTGCGATCACCCACTTCGTGAACCAGAGCCAGGCAAATCCCGCAATCCAGCCGACCGCGGCGGCACCGGTCCGCCACACAGCACCTCGCAGACTCATCGACCCCACGGCGAGCACGGCAGCGCTGGCCACGACGAGCGCCCAGGCGGCGTCGGGGTTGGTGAGGTCACCGAAGAACTGGAACACCGCTCCGCAGCCGAAGGCTGCGGCCGCATAGGTCTCCCGCCGGGCGCCGGGTGAGACGAACCAGAGGAACGCCGCGCTCGCACCGAGCGCAACGATCATTCCGATGGCCTGAACAAGGGCACCCGGCAGGTCGATCGCGTCGGTCGTCACGGCGAGCGGAGCCAGCGCCAGCAGCGCCGGGCCCATCCCGACGCGGCGACCGGCTCGCCAGAGCCACGCCAAGGCCGCGGCAGCGAGCGCCAGTGCTGCGAGCAGCCTGGTACCCGGAAGTCCGACCGCAGCCACCGAGGGCCGCAGCGCAACAGTGCTGCCGTTCCAGTAGCGGAAGTAGTCGTATCCGCCCGTGAGCCCTTCACCGTTGGCCCAGCCGAGCACCTTGGGCACCGCCGTCTCGCACGGACCCAGAGTGACGCTCCGAACGGCCGATTCGAAGGTGCCGACACCCGGGTCCACCCCGAGCCCGATCGTCAGTCGTTTGCACTCGCTGTAGCCGTCGACCTGGCCGCCGGCGTAGCCGACGTCATAGGAGTGTTCGTCGAGCTGACCAGCGACGATCGCATCACGAAGCCGATAGGCGACGAAGCGATCCGGGATCATGTCGGACAGCACGACCAGCGACAGCGCCGCGATCGGGAGCCCCACGATGATCGCCGACCATCGCAACACCGTGGCCCGCGACATGACCAGCATGATCGCACAGGCGACCTCGGTAACGTGTTCCCATGCCTGGCACCCTCTACATCACGGGCGACACCGCTGCCGACAAGCTGCTCAACACCAACGCCAACGCGCTGCTGATCGGGATGCTGCTCGACCAGCAGATCCCGATGGAGTGGGCGTTCACCGGCCCCGCCACACTCAAGAAGCGACTCGGGCATCTCGACCCGAAGATGATCGCCGCGATGGACGTCGAGGAGTTCGTGTCGATCTGCTGCGAGAAGCCCGCCATCCACCGCTTCCCCGGCTCGATGGGCAAGCGCATCCACGCCGTGTGCGAGGCGTTGGTCGACGGCTACAAGGGCAACGCCGTCAACATCTGGAAGAACGTCGACGACGCCGACGAGGTGTACCGGCGCCTGCGAGCACTCCCCGGCTACGGCGACGAGAAGTCGAAGATCTTCATCGCCATTCTCGGCAAGTCACAGGGCGTCGACCTGAACGGATGGCGCGAAGCTGCCGGGAAGTTCGGCGACGACGAGCCGCGCTCGGTTGCCGACGTCCACGACGACGCTTCGCTCGGCAAGGTACGCGACTGGAAGAAGGCCCAGAAGGCCGCCAAGAAGGACAAGCAAGACCGCCCGACCTGAGTTGCAGCGACGGGCCACCGTCGCATCGCCAGGGAGGTGACCACCGTCATCCGACCCGCCGTCGCAGCCAGTCGATAACGTTGTCCCGTTCCCATGACCGCCCTCGACCAGCCAGCCCGACGCCCAGCGTCCGACGAACTCCGCCCGATGGCGCAGCGCCGGTCGATCCTCGGCCACGTTCGCGAGATCTTCCAGTTCCGCGAGCTGCTCGGCAGCCTGACCCGCAAGGAACTCACGGTCCGGTACAAGCACTCCACGCTCGGCTTCGTGTGGTCGATGATCCAGCCGCTGTTCCTCTTGGTCGTCTACACCGCGGTGTTCGCGATCCTCGGAGCCGGCTTCCCCAGGTTCGCCATCTGGGTGCTGTGCGGGCTGTTGGTGTGGACCTTCGCAGCAACCTCCATGCTCACGGCGACCGTCTCGATCACAGCGAACGCTTCGCTGGTCGGCAAGGTCAAGTTCCCTCGGGCGATCCTTCCGCTGGCCAACGTCGGTGGCGCGCTCACTCACTTCTTGCTGCAGTCCATCGCGTTCGCAGGGGTGCTCCTCGTGAGCCGTCACACGGTCGACTGGACCTACATGTGGTTGTTGCCGATCGCGTTGTTGGTGGCGGTCCTCGTCGTCAGCGGTCTTGCGCTGCTGTTGGCGCCCCTGAACGTGATGGCCCGCGACACGATGCACCTGTTGGAGCTGCTGGTCATGGGCTGGTTCTGGATGACGCCGATCCTGTATCAGTACGAGCGAGCCGTCCCCTTCCTCGAACGGCACGGCATCCCTGGTGAAGCGCTGCTCCTGAACCCGTTCACATCGGTCGTGATCACGTTCCAACGAGCGATCTACGGCAAGTCGGAAGTCGAAGGAATCGCTCTGCTGCCCCCCGACGGGCCGCTGTGGTATCTCGGCGTTCTCGCATTCACCGGAGCCGTGGCCTTGGTCATCCTGGCCGTCGCGCTGAAGGTGTTCGACCGTGCCGACGCCAACCTCGCCGAGGCACTGTGACTTCCACCTCGTCCGCCCGCCCTGGCAACGAGGCGATCGTCGTCGACGACGTGTCCAAGGTGTTCAGGATCTCGACCACGCCGGTCACGTCGCTCAAGGAACGTCTGCTCGGCATGGGGCGCAACCACTACGAGGAGTTCCCCGCACTCCACGACGTGAGCTTCACGATCGAGCAGGGTGAAACGGTCGGCATCCTCGGCCACAACGGCTCAGGTAAGTCGACCCTGCTCAAGTGCATCGCCGGCATCCTCACCCCGTCCACTGGCGAGGTGCTCGTACGCGGCCGCCTTGCCTCGCTGCTCGAACTCGGCGCCGGGTTCCATCCCGATCTCACGGGCCGCGAGAACGTGTTCATCAACGCCGCGTTCCTGGGGATGCCGCGCAAGGAGATCGCTGCCCGATTCGACGACATCGTCGATTTCGCGGGGCTCGAACAGTTCATCGACGAGCCGGTCAAGCACTACTCGTCCGGCATGTACGTCAGGCTCGGCTTCGCTGTCGCGGTCAACCTCGACCCCGACGTCCTGCTCGTCGACGAGGTGCTCGCCGTCGGCGACGAAGTGTTCCAGCTCAAGTGCATGAGTCGAATCAAGCAGTTCCAGGACGAAGGCCGCACGATCGTGCTCGTCACACATGCAGCCGAGACCGTGCGTCAGGTCTGCAACCGTGCGATCGTGCTCGACCACGGCAACATGGTGATCGACGACGAGCCGGGCAAGGCGATTCGAGTGTTCCGCGAGTACCTCCATGGACACCCGCAGGCGACGATCGACTCCGACGCGCTGGTCGAGAGCCCGCTCACCATCGGTGATGTCCAGGTTCACCACGACCACGAGGCCAGCCGCCGCCACGTCCACGTCGGCGAGTCCGTGTGGGTCGACATCGAGGTCACCACGACCTGCCGGATCGACGATGCAATCCTCGATCTCGAGGTAACCGACAACGAGGGACGCATCCTGTACCACGTCGACACGGACTCGCTCGACGAGCGGATCGCCACACTCGACGGGGCAGGCTCGATCCGTGTCGACATCGGCCGCATCGGCCTGCTCGACGGCGAATTCCCGATCAACCTCAAACTGATCCAGCGCTCCACCGGCCGCGTGCTGGACTGGAAGGAACGAGCAACTGCGTTCGAAGTGCTCAACACGACGCGTGCGAACGGCACCGTCGCGTTCGATGTGTCCGTGCGGTCCTGACCGCTCAGCGACGCAACTGTACGAGGCGCGCCCTGATCGCCGCCAGCAGCGTGGCGCGCTCGCGTGGCAGCCACACCGCCTGCTTCGGCGCGAACGCCTGATTGCCGTACGGATCGCATCGCAGCTCGTCCGGCCAGCGTTCGTAGAGCAAGTCGATCTCGTGCTGATCGGCATCCGGGCGCCGCGTCTGAGATTCGAAGTGGAACAGCGTCGAGTGGGCACTCCAGATGATCCGCCGACCGGTCGCACGGACGCGAAGGCAGTAGTCGAGGTCGTTGAACGCGATGCGGAACTCCTCGGGAAGCCCACCGAGCTCGTCGAACACCCGGCGCGGGGTCAGTAAGCACGCGCCGGTGACGGCGCTGACCTCACGATCAATTTCGAGGAGGCCGAATGGACCGGGGTCGTCGCCGCCGAAGCCGTGGAAGATGTGCAGCGGCTGCTCGTTGAGCAGCAGCCCGCCGTGCTGCAGGGTCCCGTCGGCATAGAGCAGCCGGGCACCGACCACTCCAACACTGGGTTCGGCGAGGAAGCCGACCATGGTGTCCAGCCAGTCGGCCTGCTCGACGAGTGTGTCGTCGTTGAGGAACAGGAGCACATCGCCCGTCGAGGCCGCAGCACCCTCATTGCAGCGTTGGGAGAAGTTGAACTCGCCGCTCGCCCGGACAACCATGCACTCGAGCAGGTCGAGGTCGTCCAACACCTCACCCGGTGTCCCAGGGTCGGCGACGACGATGATCTCGAAGCTCGGGTAGGTCGTGACGTCGAGCACTGAGCGAACCGCGCCCAACACCAACGGACGTTCGACGCCCCACACGGGACGAGCCGTGCCGACCGTGGGGATCACGATGCTCACCATCGGAGGGTCCGCAAGCCGACGACGCGAGCGATAGTGACCCGGCGTCTCGAGTTGTTCGACGGCACCGTCGATCCCCAGGCGCGCGAGGTGTTCCTCCACCGCCCGACGGCCCGCTTCACGGGCATACGGCTTCGCATCGGCATCGCCGGCTGCGGATCCCGGTGTGATGCACCAGTGATAGAGCACCGATGGGATGTGGTGGACGGTGCGGGCACGTTCGGTGACGCGCAGGATCAGGTCGTGGTCCTGCGAACCGTCGAAGCCGTCACGGAAGCCACCCACCTCGGCCACCAGTGACCTTCGCAGCACCGAGAGATGCGTGCAGTAGTTCTGCGAGCGGAGACGCTCGGGCGACCAGTCGGGCTTGAAGAACGTGTCGTAGACGCTTCCGTCCGGCGCCAGTTTGTCCTCGTCGGTGTACAGGTAGTCGATCGTCGGATCGGCATCGAGCGCGGCGGCCACGACCTCCAGGGCATTCGGCTCGATCCGGTCGTCGTGATCGACGAGCACCACGAACTCACCGACCGACATCTCCAACGCCGCATTCGAGGCAGCGACGATCCCGCCGGCCTCCGCCCGCTCGACGAGACGGATCCGGACGTCGCCCTCGACTCGTGAGCGCAGCTCGCTGAGCACCTCGACCCGCTGTGAGCCGTCGTCGACGAGGCACAGCTCCCAATCGGTGATGGTCTGCGCAGCAATCGAGTCCAGACAGGCCCGCAGTAGGTCGAGTGGCGGATCGTGGACCGGTGTGCAGATCGAAAACCGCGGGACGCCCCCGGCCTTCACGATCGGCGGGCCTTCGCCAACACCCGCTCGAGCCGCGACTGCCAGAGCTGACGGCGGGCCGTACGCCGCCACATCATCAGTTCGAGGCGCTTGACCTGGCCGCGAAGTTCACCGAGTTGCATCTCGACTTCGCGCACGCGATCGACCGCCGAGTCACGCTCGGCGCGCAGCCGCTCGACGTCGTCCGCCGTCCCGGTCATCGGTGCCACCTGGCCGGTAGTGTCGGCCGTCGACCGGCCCTCGGTCGGCACCACCCATGCGCATCGCCTACGTCACCGCTCACCTGCCGCCCGACTTCACCAGCGGCGCCACACTGTTGGTCGAGCGTCTCGCCCACGAGGCAGTTGCCCTCGGCCACGAGGTCGAGGTGCTGTCCGGAGCGATCAACCAAGGCCTCGTCGATGGCGAGGTCCGCCGCGACCCGCCGACCGCCGCACGAGGCTTTTCGGTCCGTTGGATCGGCACCTCCGAACGCATCGATCAGGACGACGACGGCAACTGGGACAACCCGGCCGCAGCCGCTGCGGCGCGCGAGTGGTTGCGGGAGTTCCGCCCGGACGTCATCCACATGCATACGTTGCAGACTCTAGGTGTCGGCGTGGTCGAGGAGGCGGTGGCCTCGGGGATCCGAACCGTGGTGACCATGCACGATCTGTGGTGGTGGTGTGCTCGGTTGTTCCTCGTCGACACCGAACTCCGCCCGTGCCCGCTCGTCACCGACGTGAACACCTGTGCGTGCGCTCGCAACGCAGTGTGGCGGTCCGAGCGGGCCGCCCGACTGCGCCGAGCCCTCGACGGCGTCGACCGGATCCTCGCGCCGTCGAGCGCGCTGCGCGACGTGATCGTGGCAAACGGGGTGGACCCGGACCGGGTCACCGTCGACGAGAACCACGTGGTCGAGTCGCTCGACGCCGTCGGTTCACCGACTCCATCACCGACGCAGCCGGTGAGGTTCCTGTACATGGGCGCCGACAGCCCATTGAAGGGAGCGGGCGTGTTGCGCCAGGCGATGACCCTGGCCGACGACGTCGACGGCTGGGTGCTCGACGCCTACGGGCTCGCCCGGACCGACGATCTCCCGGCCCAGTGCCGCGTGCACCCTGCGTTCGACCCGGTCTCACTCCCTGCGATCCTCGGTCGGGCCGATGCACTGGTGATCCCGTCGATCGCACGTGAGAGCTTCTCGATCGCCGCCCGCGAAGCACTCTCGGCCGGCTTGGCGGTCATCACCTCTGACTGCCTGGGCCCCGAGGAGGTCGTCGTCGATGGTCACAACGGGCTCCTGGTGCCCACCGGAGATTCGCAAGCGCTCGCTGACGCCCTGCGGATGCTGGCGAACGACCGGACGCTGCTCGGCCGGCTGCGCGCCAACGCCCGATCCGAGCCGCCCGCACTGCGCTCGGCGCTCGAGCAGGCCAACGGTCTGCTCCCGATCTATGCGGGCCCGGTGGCATCGGTCAGACCACATGAGCCTCGACGCGTGGCGTTCGTCGTCGGCGCCGACGGCGCCATGGCCCGTTATCGGGTACACCACCCCTGCGAGGCGCTCGCCCTACGTTCGGGGCGCGCCCCCGCCGTGGCCCACTACCTCGACCCGGAACTCGCCCGGGCCACGACCGGTGCTGACGTCGTGGTGCTGCAACGCGTGCCGGCAACCGTGCAGATCCTCGAGTTGATCGACACCTGGCACGCCGCGGGCGCGCTCGTGGTGTTCGACACCGACGACCTGATCTTCGATCCCGAGCTGGCGACCGCGATCCCCACGGTGATGGCCATGCCAGCGCCGGCCCGCGAGCGGTATCTCGAGGGCGTCCGGCGATATCGCACCACGCTCGAAGCGTGCGATGGCGCACTCGTGTCGACACCAACGATCGCCGAACACGTCCGCTCGCTCACCGGCCTGCCAGCCGTGGTCGTACCCAATGGGCTGGGGCTCGTCGAACTCCGACTGGCCGAGACGGCCAACCGCCGACGAGCGTCGCGACGCGCCGAGCGGGTCCGCATCGCATACCTGAGCGGATCGGACAGCCATCAGCCTGACATGAACATGGTCAGCGGCCCCATCGCTGCGATCCTCGACCGCCACGCCCGGGTCGAGTTCGTGGTGGTCGGACCGGTCGAGCCGGGCCCCGAATTGGTCCGCTTCGGTCCGCGCGTGTCGTCGGTCGGGTTCCAGTCGTGGCACACATTGCCGGCGCTGCTGTCGGACGTCGACATCAATGTCGTGCCACTGGTGCTGCCCTCACAGTTCAACGAGGCCAAGAGCGCCGTGAAATGGCTCGAAGCGGCGGCGATGAGCGTTCCTTCGGTGGCGTCGGCGTCGCAGCCCTTCGTCGACACGATCGACGATGGCATGACGGGTCGGTTGGCGATGACGCCCGACGATTGGGTCGAGGCACTCGACGAGCTCGTCGACGACGACGTCGGCCGTGCCCGCATCGGGTCGGCAGCTCGACGTCGAGCCGAGGTGCATCACGGCCCACACATCACGGCATTCGCCTACGACGCGGGGTTGGCGGCGCTTGCCGAGCAACGCAGCCAACGTCCCGGCATCTCGTCGTGGACGCCCGTTGCCCCTGACGAGCGTGCGCCGTCAGCGCCCCCGCTCGACGCCTACGACGTCGACCTCGCTGTCGATCGTCGCTCCGGCGCTCGACGGTTCCGGCGGTGGGCCGCTCGACGACTGCGACGTTGACACCACGACGATCGCACCGAGCATCGCCACGGCAAGTTGGCCACCGACCCACAGGGTCTCCGCCAGGTTCTCCATGATCACGAACACCAACGCCGCAAGCGGCCAAGCTGCGAGGAGCCCCACACCGGTCAGGGCGCGTCGTCCAGCCGCGATCCAGGCGAGCGCGAACAGCGCTACGGCCAGCCCGAAGCCCACGATGCCCGCACCGAGCAGCAACTCGACGAACGAGTTGTGGGTGGACCCGAGCACCTCACCACGCGCTGCGAGTTGGGCGGCAGCGAATTCGGGATCGAACCACGCTCCCAAGTAGCCCTGGCCGACGATCGGCTGTTTCCAGAACCAGTCGATCGCGACGTCCCACGCCTCGGTCCTTCCCGTGAGCGTGCTCGACCGGCCCACAGCGGACAACCACGAGCTCCGTGTCGCCCAGGCAACCGTGGCGACCGCGACCAGGCCCACGCCGACCACCGCGGACACACGACCCGCATCGGTGGGCCATCGCCCGACGGGACCGACGATGCGCCGGCCGAGAATCGCCGACCCGGCGACCGCCAGACCGACCACCAACCCGACGAGCGGCGTCAGCGCCCCGGCCCCGATGATCAGCCAGAGGTCGGCGACAATGGCGGCCGTCAGCACGCCGAAGGCGATCCATCGGTGCTGATGCCGGGCCAGTTGCAGCGCGGCGACGAACGACAGGAAGATGCCGACGGCGGCGACCAGCGCGAGCGAGTTCGGGTTGAAGTAGACGCCGGCGAACTCGCCGCCTCGGTCCTGAGAACCCGGCTGCACCGTGACGATGACCACCGCACTCCAAGCGAGACCCAGTTGGATGCCGATCCAGGAGCCGACGACGAGTGTTCGTTCCGTCACCGCAGCCGCCGCACCCATGCCGGCGGCCAAGGTCACCCCGACCATCAGCGACTCACGCAAGGTCGTCGACGCATCCGGCGACCACAGCGCCCCGAACGCCATCCAGGCGACCAGTGCGAGGGCCACGACGCCCATGCGCGGATCGACTCGCCGCCACCGACCGTCGGTCGCCAGTGCCACGATCGCCACGGCGCCGACCAGCACCTGAACTGCGACGACAGCGACGTCGGCGGCCAACGGATCGCTGAAGGCCCACCACGTGCGAACTCGATACAGCGGGCCGGTCGTGAGAACGAGCGCGCCGAGGGCCACGACGCTCCCCACCGCAAATGTGCGGCGCGACGGCAGTTCCATCGTGGCAACGCTAGTTGGCACGACGTTCGGAGCCGATGCGCTCGCGAACCGTGTTCAGCCGCAGCTTGAGCAGCGAAATCGACGCTCCTCGGCGTCCGGTGATCCAGCGCAGTGGTGCTGTCAGCTTCCAGTACCGGGATCGCTCGAACGCCTCGACCTGCGCCATGGCCGCGTCGTACGCCGCCGACATCGCTGCCGCGTCTTCGCGCAGCCTGGCCATCGGTTCGATCGATCCCGCCGGCAGCAACGTCGGTGTCATGTCCAGCCGGTTGCGGATCGCGTATGCGGTTTCGAGCCACACCGCTTCATCGATGCTCTTCGTCGATCCCCACCCGTCGGTGAATCGGCGGTAGACGCTGGTGAACGCCGAACGGTTGCTGACGCCCAACAGGCCTGCGGCTCGCACCAGAAACTCCCAGTCTTCGAGCACGGGGAGTTCGTCGTCGAATCGGAGTCGGAACGCGCGTACAGCTCCCATCGGGACCGCCCACGAGCAGATCGGCGACTGGTTGAACTGACGATGCTGCACCAGGTCGAACTCAGGGTTGTACGGGGCGCTGAAACCCTCGATGGGAGCGAAGTCGATCAGTCCGTCCGGCGTGCTGGCATGCTCCTGGGCGACGCACTGTGCCCGCACCACCGTGCCGGGCGCTCGCACGGCAGCCGCCCGGAACTCCTCGATCCAGTTGGCGGTGACGACGTCGTCGTCGTCGAGGAAGGCAAGGTATCGCCCGCTCGCCATCTCGAGGCCGGCATTCAGCGGTGCCGACCGTCCCCCGCTCGGGATTCGAAGGACGACGATCTGGCGTCGGAATGCCGATCCGTACCGAGCGACTCGGGCCTCGACCGAGGCCACCACATCGTCGTCGTCGCTGTGGACTGCGACGATCACCTCGACGTCGCGGTCGGTCTGCGCGGCAAGGCAGGTGAGCGCGTCGTCGATCGAGGCGCGCCCGCCTTGGGTCCGCACCAGCACCGAACAGAACGGCTGTGTCCTCGCGGACGACCCCGGATCAGGCGTCGACTCCGTCGGCGTGACGCCCTCGAAGCGGTAGGCCCGGACGAACTGGTAGGTGTCGCGATGGTCATCGGGCAGTGCCCGCAGCGCCTCGGTGAACTGGCGAAGCGTCGTCGCCCTGGAGACCGCCGGGTGATCGAGCGGGAACTCCTGCTCCGTCACCGTCATCTGTTTGTCCCGGCGGTCGAGTTCGACAAAGCCACTGGCTCGGGCGATTCGCTCGAGGTGATCGCCGTCGAAGAACGTGACGTGAGTCGAGTCGAGCAGGCCAGTCGACGTGGTGTCCCAACGGCCGAGCAGGAGCTTCGAGGCGATGTCGATGTGGGTGACGTTCGGAATGCTGACGACGAGACGAGCGCCACCGAGACGTTCCAGGAGCCGACCGAGGTCAGCGAAGACGCGGGCCGGGTCGACGAGGTGTTCGATCACGTCGAGCATCGCCACCGCCGCGACGGGTCGACCCCCAACGAGTTCGACCAGACGATCGTGGACCGCATCGGTGTCGGGGTCGGCGAGATCGATCAGATGGACGTCGAGTCCTTGCGCCTGGCACCGATCGACCGAGCCCGGGTCGAGCTCGACACCGAGATATTCGCGTTCGAGTTCGGCGAACGGCTGAGCGAAGGTGCCTTCACCGCAACCGAGGTCGAGGACGAGCCCGGGGCCGCACGTGTCATCGAGCATGCGAGCGGCGATGCCGTAGGTCGAATCCCACGAGAAGTCGAAGCTGTAGCGGCTCATGTCACGTACCGGAACCGGTGAACGGCGTACTCGCCGTCGACGAACTCGGCGACACGTTCGGCCCCTGGCACGAGCGCGGGTACGTCGCCCTCGGCAACACGACGCCGGAACTCCGACGCAGCCGCGCGATGACCCGGACTGCCGTGGGTGTCGATCCACGTGAGCGTCTCGGCTTCGATGTCCGAGCGCCCATACCGGCGCGTCATCCACAGCCGAGCGAGCGTGCCCGAGGTGATCTCGAACTCGGAGATGGCGACCCCAGCGCCGACCGTGATGCGCTTGTCATGGAACACCGCCGCACGCGGGGCGTGACACACCCGCCACCCGGAGAGGCGCAGACGCCACGAGATGTCGACGTCGTCGCAGTACATCGGGAAGAAGTGCGAGTCGAATCCATCGACGGCATCGAAGGCCTGCCGGCGAAACATGAAGCAACTCCCGCTCCCCCACGATGTGTCTGCGGTGACCGGATCGTGGTCCTTCGGGTGTTCGATCGGTATCTGGCGGCCGTCGACAGCACCCACTCCGTCGCCCGCCAGCGTGGCGAGGAGTTCGACCGCGCACTGTGGCGACGGATACGTGTCTGGGTTCAACACCCAGATGACGTCGTCGTTTCGCCGCGCGGCGAGGGCATTGGAACCCCCGCCCGACCCGAGGTTCTCGCCGAACGCCACAGTGGCAACATGGTCGGCCACTCCGTCGAGCTCGGCTGCGAGCGCCGAGTGGAGCGACTCGATCGATGCCGGGTCACCACAGTCGCCGAACTCCACAGACACCTGTTCGACGCCGGCCTCTCGAGCCTGCGCCATCGTGGCGGCGATCCCCTCGGCCAGCCGGATCAACTGCTGCGGATCGTTGTGGTACGTCACGATCTGGACGCCGACGCTTGGAAACATGGCGCCATGACGCTACCCGTCCGAGTCGGCGTCGGTTCGGACACTCGGCCGCGACATGGCGATGTGGCCCGACCGGCACCGAACTCACCGATACGCTCACATCGGTGCCCGCAGCGACTCGCGCTCAGACGGCGGCGACGCCGCGTCCGTTCCCGCCGGCGGTCGAGCGCGCCGCTGCGAGCGTCAGCAAACCGATGTCCTGGTTGTGGACGAAGGGGTTTCGCTTCCTCGTCGTGCTCGACGCCGTCGCGCTGTATTCGCTGATGGTGATCATCAGCTTCGTTCGGTTCGGGTTCAGTTTCGACTGGGACACGTATGCGCTGTCGCGATACTTCGTCGGGTTCGCGATCGCGACGCTGATCCACCTGATCGTGAACTACTTCACCGGGCTCTACGAGCGCGAACCTCGTCTCGGCGTGCGGCCGTGGCTGCCCCGCGCACTCCTGGCGACCGCCATCGGCGTGGCGGTCCAAGGGCTGGCATTCGTGCTCCTCGACCGGTACCTGATGCCTCGACTCAACCTGGCGGTGTTCTTCGCGCTCGCCTCGTTTGTGTTGGTCGCCAATCGACAGCTCAGCCGCACGCTTGCCCGTCGGCGCCAAGGTGCGCCGCGTGTGGTGCTGGTCGGCGAGTCCGACTCGATCGCCCTCGCGGCTCAGCACCTCGCCGAGACCGACCGCGACGCAACGGTCGTGGCCCGGGTTCGATCCCCACACCTGTTGACCGACGCCGTCATCGACAACGAGGCATCCGACGTGTTGCTGATGGACGTGACGGCCTTCGGCTCGGTGTATCCCGAACCTTTGAACTCGCTCGACTCGGCAGGCGTCGGATTCCTGCAGCGAGTGTCGGCTCGTGAGACCCTGCTCGGACTGAAGACGGTGCGCCAAGTCGGCGGCATGCCGTTCGTGCCGCTGCGGCTCCACACGGTGCCCGGCTACAAGGTGAGGTTGAAGCGGCTCTTCGACCTGATCGTCGTCGTGATGTTCGCTCCACTCTGGGTGCCGCTGGTCGTCGTGCTCGCGTTGTACGTGCTGGCGCGAGCCGGGCGGCCGGTGCTCTACCGACAGACGCGGGTGGGACGCGACGGACGCATCTTCGAGTGCATCAAGTTCCGAACGATGATTCCGGACGCGGAGTCCGACGGTTTGGCGCGGCTGGCGAGCGCCGACGACGACCGCGTGGTCCCGGCGCTGCGATGGATGCGCTCGACTCGAGCAGATGAACTCCCGCAGCTGTGGAACGTGCTGCGCGGGGAGATGTCGCTGGTCGGGCCTCGACCCGAACGACCCGAACTCGTCGCCGAGATCGTCAAGCGGGTGCCGGGATACATCCGTCGCAACGAACTTCCGCCCGGACTCACCGGGCTCGCCCAGGTGCACGGTCGATACGGAACCGACCCCGAGTACAAGCTCGGGTACGACCTGCAGTACCTCGTCAACTGGTCGATCGTGATCGACGTCCAGATCCTGTTCCGCACGATCTGGGTTGTCGTGAGTCGCCGTGTCTGAGCCCGGGGCAGAGGTCCACGGGGTGTGGCCCGACATCGACGTCGTCATGCCGATCCGCAACGAGGCCGGCCATCTGGCGGATGCCGTCGCGACGGTGCGCTCGCAGGACTACCCCGGCCGAGTCAGGATCCTTCTCGGCGTCGGGCCATCGGAAGATGGGACGGAACGGATCGCGGCCGAGCTGGCGGCAACCAGCGATGACCTGCTCGTCGTCGCCAATCCGAGCGGCATCACCCCGTCGGCACTCAACGTCGCGATCTGTGCCGGATCGGCGCCGATCATCGTACGCGTCGACGGTCACAGCGCACTGTCGGACGGCTACATCCGCCGAGCCGTCGAGACGATGCAACGGACCGGGGCCGTCAACGTCGGAGGGCTCCAGGTTCCCGTGGCGACGACCCCGTTCGAGCAGGCTGTGGCTGCGGCGACGACGTCATGGCTGGGAACGGGCGGTGCGTCGTACCGGGTCGGTGGCGAGGAAGGACCCGTCGACACCGTGTTCCTCGGCGTCTTCGACCGCGCGGCAATCGAAGCAGTCGGGCTGTTCGACGAGCGACTGATCCGCAACCAGGACTACGAACTCAACATCCGTCTACGCGCAGCTGGTGGAACGGTCTGGTTCGATCCGGAACTGTCCGTCGGCTACCGACCGCGGGGATCATGGCGGGCGCTCGCCAAGCAGTACTTCGAGTACGGCCGATGGAAGGCCGTGGTGATGCGGATGCACCCCGAGTCGACACGGCTGCGGCAGTTGGCGCCACCGGTTGCCGTGGCCGGAATCGTCGTCGGGGCGGTGCTCTCACGACGCCGACGCGTTTTCGGGCTCGCACCAGCGAGCTACGCCACTGTTGTCGCGCTCACCGCGGTGCGGACCGCGCAGGCGCGCCTCCTGCTCGTCGCGCCGCTCCTGCACGTCTCCTGGACACTGGGGATAGTGATCGGAACCCTCAGATCACGGGGGGGCGACCGAGCCGAGTGAGTCGCCAGACGCCTCGCCACCCGATCGGGCGACGGGCGATGCGGCCTCGCCATCCCGAGCACCAGCCATCCAGATAGCTACGTCGGGTCGATCGACTCGGCGTCCTCGCCACACCGAGCACGAGCCAGGCGCCGACGTGCACCAGCGCCACCGGCCACGGCAACGTTCTGCGAGCGACCCACACGCGGTTGCGACCGGTCAGGCGCCATCCGCTTGCGTGCCGCCCGATATCGGTGCGGGGATGGAACACCGTCACGTCTGCGAGGTACCAGATCTCCCAACCGGCGTCGACCAGCCGCCAGCTCAGTTCGACCTCTTCGTGGCCGTAGAACAGCTCGGTGAAGTAGCCGCCCACCGACTCGTAGGCCTCCCTCCGGACCGCCGATGCGCCACCGAGGAAGAGGGCGACCGATCCCGACCGCTCCGGGGCGCTGCCGCGGGGCCGCGGGACGTGGCGACGAGCCGAGCAGCCGTGCTCGTCGACGAGGCGCAGCGACACGGCGCCGAGCTCGGGCCGTCCGGTGAATTCCTCGATGATCCGCGCCGATGCGTCGGGGGCAGCGACCGCATCGTCGTCGAGGAAGCCGACGATCGGCGCCGAGCAGTGCGAGAGTCCGAGGTCACGGCCGCCGGGTACGCCGAGGTTCTCCGGCGCGACAACGAGACGAACTCGCGGATCGTCCGGAACATCGATCGCCCCGCCACCATTGGACACCACAACGACACCGGCGGTCCGATCGGCGAGCAACGACTGCACGGCGCTCGCGAGCGCCTGCTCTCGGTCACCCATGGTGAGCACGACCCACTCGATCTCGAACGGCACGAGGGCATGGTAGGGGCCCAGCGAGAACGCCGGTCGCCCGACGGGCTGTCGATAGCATCGTTCCCGATGTCGACGACGGGCGTAGTGCCGCAACAAGCCGAACTCGAGGACATCAACGCCTCAGCCCGCGTGGGCCAGTACATCGCCGGCCTCTGGAGGCGCCGCGAGTACATCGGCTACGTCTCGGCAAGCGAGCTGCGCAGCCAGCAGATCAACACTGTGCTCGGCAATCTCTGGCACCTCTTGAACCCGGCGCTGTCGATCGCCATCTACTACGTGATCTTCGGCCTCCTGCTCGACACGACACGGGGAGTCGACAACTTCATTCTGTTCATCACGATCGGGATCTTCGTGTTCCAGTACACCCAGCGCGCCACGACGCAAGGGGCGACGTCGATCACCCAGAACCTCGGGCTGCTCAAGGCGATCCGGTTCCCGCGGGCCCTGCTCCCCGTCACGTCGACGCTGACCGAGACGATGTCGTCGCTGCCCACCTATCTGATCATCTACGTCGTCGCCCTGCTCACCGGCGAAGCGGTTCGATGGCAGTGGGTGTTGTTGCCACTGGTCGTTGCGTTCCAGTTGATGTTCAACCTCGGCGCCGCAATGGTCGCTGCACGGGCCACGACCCACTTCCGTGACATGACGCAGCTGCTC
Source organism: Ilumatobacteraceae bacterium (assembly GCA_035527095.1). GTDB lineage: Bacteria > Actinomycetota > Acidimicrobiia > Acidimicrobiales > Ilumatobacteraceae > Sva-07. Next base: position 74,636 of record DATLBC010000140.1, read on the forward strand.
CCGTTCTTCTTTCGCCTCCTGCTGTACGCCTCGGGTGTCATCTTCCTGGCCTCCGCCTACGCGCAGTCGCACTATGCCTGGCTGTTCACCGTCAATCCGATGTACTGCTTCATCACGATCAGCCGATGGTGCGTGATGGGCGAGGCCCTCAGCGGGGCCGTGGTGGCCTCAGCACTGATCTGGACGGTTGCGCTCCTACTCGGAGGCTTCCTCTGGTTCCGTGCGGGCGAGGAGCGATACGGCCGTGACTGACGCGCTCACCAACGAGGTGTCGTCGTCGCTCGTGAGCGTCTCGGTCAGGCGACTGGACATCAAGTACAGGGTCTACGAGGACCAGGTGTTCAGCGCTCGTGAGCTCGTCGGTCGAGGTTTCCGGTCGCGCAAGTCGACGATCGTCCATGCCATCAAGGACCTGTCGTTCGACTTCCACATCGGTGAGGCCGTCGGGATCGTCGGGTCCAACGGCTCGGGCAAGTCCACACTGCTGCGGGCGATCGCCGGGCTGCAGTCGCCGGCCGCGGGTGCGGTCTTCGTCCGTGGCGAGCCGCATCTGTTGGGCGTCGGCGCCGCTCTCAAGCCCGCTCTGTCGGGCTATCGCAACGTCATGCTGGGCGGCCTCGCGATGGGCATGAACCGCGAGGAGATCGAGGCGGAGCTCGACGGCGTTCGCGAGTTCTCCGGCTTGGGCGAGGCGATGGCCCGCCCGATGAACACCTACTCCTCCGGCATGCGGGCGCGACTGTCGTTCTCGATCGCCACGCTGCGCATCCCCGACGTGCTGTTGATCGACGAAGCACTCGCGGTGGGCGACCAGGACTTCCGCACCCGGAGCCTCGCTCGGATCAACGAGATCCGCGAGGAGGCAAGCACGGTCGTGATGGTCACCCACAACGTCAACGAGATCCGTCAGACGTGCACGCGGTGTCTCTGGCTCGACCAGGGCGAACTCGTTGCCGACGGCGACGTCGAGGACGTGCTCGAGCAGTACGAGAGCGGCCGGGGGGAACGTGGAGGCTGACGTCCGTCTCGCCCGGAGCGCCCTCGCCGAACGCTTCGAGCAGACGATCTCCGGCGCCAAACACCTCTCCGGGGCCCGAGTCGCCCGACTCCTCATGCTTCCCGGTCTCCCGATACGACTTCGCCTCATGGCCGCCCAACGCCTCGCCCAGTTCTCGATGGCGGCGGGGGGTGGACTGTTCCTCTCGGGGCTGCTGTCGAGGTTCCAACTCGGCGACAACTCCTTCCGTCAGCTCGCCTTCCGGAGCTACCTGTCGATGGGCGACACTGCGGCGGCAGCAGCAGCAGCGGCCCAGCCTGGAGACGAGATCTGGGAATCGGCGGAGATCCAGGTCGCGTTGCGGGCCGACCACCTGGCTGCGAGCGGCGACTCGATGACGGCTGAAGCGCTCCTCCGACCGGCAACGCCGAACGGGATGTCGCCGGCGCCGGCTCGCTACGTTTCGGCGCTCCGAGCGACCGGGCAACCGCGGGCAGTCCTGTCGGCCATCGCCGCCCACGACGACAAACTCGGCGCGACCGAGTCGGCGCTCGCTCGTTTCGACGCGTACTGGCAGCTCGGCGAGCCGGGTCACGCGCGAGACACCGTCGAGGATCTCGCCGGTGGGCAACTCGGCAACATCGAGCTCATCTCACGACTGCGGTCCGCGTACGTGGCGACCGGCTCGACGGCGGAGCACGCGTACGATCGGGTGCTCGAGATGGCAGATGCCCAACCTGCTCGCGTTGACGTCGATTGGTTGGTCGCGCTGGACTTCTCGTTCAACCATGTCGACGACATCATCAGTCGCGCAACCTCACCAGAGTTCGTCAATCGTCTCCATCC
>DATLBC010000141.1:0-5463 GCA_035527095.1 Ilumatobacteraceae bacterium
AGACCGGCGAGCATCGCGGCCGTGGCCAACACCTGGCTGACCGTGACCACGCCGGTGCCGCCGATTCCGGTGAGCCGCACCGTCATGTCGCTGCTGTCGACGAGTCCAGCGGTTGGAGCCGGCAGGTCGGTCGGGGCGTCGAGCCGGACGGGTCGGGTTGTCGCAACCTTCTGGTCGGCGTCGACGGTGACCGTGGCAAACGACGGGCAGTCGCCTTGGAGACACGAGAAGTCGAAGTTGCAGCTCGTCTGATGAATGCGGGTCTTGCGTCCGTAGGGCGTGTCGACCGGCTGGACGGACAGGCAGTTGGACTTGTCGCCGCAATCGCCGCACCCCTCGCACACCCGCTCGTTGATCACGACGCGGAACCCCGGCGTCGGGATCGTCCCGCGGGCCCGACCGCGACGGTTCTCGGCTGCGCAAGCCTGGTCGTGGATGTGGACGGTCACGCCGGGAATCTCGGCGAGGACCTGTTGGGCTTCGTCGAAACGGCTCCGATCCCAGACTTCGACGCCGTCAGGGAACGACCCAGCGCGATGGCGATGCGGGTCGTCGCTCGTGACGATCACGCGTGAGACGCCTTCGAGGAGCACCAGCGCGGCGACGTCGGGGACCGACATCTGACCCACGGGATCTTGTCCGCCGGTCATGGCCACCGTGCCGTTGTAGAGCAGCTTGTAGGTGATGTCCACGCCGGCAGCGACCGCAGCGCGAACGGCCAACGAACCGGAGTGGAAGAAGGTTCCATCGCCGAGGTTCTGCACGAGATGGGTACGTCCCACGAACGGCGCCATCCCGATCCACTGGGCTCCTTCGCCGCCCATGCACGTGAGCCCGACGACGTCGCCGACCCGCTCGGGATCCATCATCGCCACCATCGCGTGGCAGCCGATGCCGCCGCCGACGAGCGTGCCGGGCGCAGCGCGCGTGCTGCGATTGTGGGGACAACCCGAGCAGTAGAACGGTGCCCGGTTGACCGTCAGCGGAATGCGGGTGCGTTGTGGCGTGATCAGGTCGTCGAGTGGTCGAAGCCGATCGGCGAGTCGAGCGGACAACCTTGCATGCAGTGGAGCGAGCAGGGTGTCGACGTCGAGGGTGCCGTGGCCGGGGATCAACAGGTCGCCGTGTTCGTCGTATCGGCCGACGACACGCGGATGGTGGGCGCCGTCGTAGAACGAACTCTTGAGGAGACCTTCGAGCGTTGGGTTCTTCTCCTCGACGACGACGACCTCGTCGAGACCGTCGGCGAACTCGCGGGCCTGCGCCGGGTCGAGCGGCACGGGCATCAGCAGTTGGAACAGTCGGATACCCGAGGCATGCAGGTCGTCGTCGGTGACGAGGCCGAGCACTCGCAGTGCCTCTCGTACCTCGTGGAAGGTGTGGCCACACGCGGCGATGCCGATCCAGTCGTCGACCGTGTGCGCCACGACTCGATTCAGTCCGTTCTCGACGCCGTAGCGCCGGGCGAGCGGCCAGCGGACCTCCTGGAACTCGCGTTCCATGTCGATCGTGTAGGGCGTGATGAGCCGTCCGTTGGGTCGCGGGTGGAACGGGTGCCCGTCGACGTCGATCACGGGCGACGACGCGTGGACGCGGTCGGGATGCACGTCGACGGTTCCGGTGCCGTCTGCCACGGCGGTCACCAGTTTCAGGCCCGCCCACAGCCCACACGATCGAGACAGCGCAACGGCGTGGCGGCTCAGATCGAGTGCCTCCTGGACGTCGCCGGGAAACAGGACCGGCATGTGGAGGTCGACCATCGTGGCATCACTCGACGAGGGCAGGGTCGAGGACTTTGCGGCGGGATCGTCACCGACGACCGCAACCACTCCTCCGTGCATCGACGTGCCGGAGAACACGGCGTGGCGTATCGCGTCGCTGCTGCGGTCGAAGCCAGGGCCCTTGCCGTACCAGATGCCCACGACACCGTCGTAGCTGGCGTCGTCGAGGGTCATCGCCAACTGGCTGCCCATCACTGCGGTTGCGGCGAGCTCCTCGTTCACCGCTGGTTGCACCACGATCGGCAGGTCGGGCATCGTGGCCGACGCGCGCCGCAGCTCCTCGGTGAGCGTGCCGACCGGTGACCCCTGGTAGCCCGACGCGAACGCTGCTGTGGTCAGACCGAGGCGGCGGTCGAGGCGCAACTGGTCGGTCGCGAGTCGGGCGACCGCTTGGAGGCCGGACAGGAAGACCGTGCCCTCCTCGAGGCGGAACCGGTCGGCGAGTTCGTACGAGCGACCGGAACCAACCGACTCGGTCTGGTTGCTGTCGATGGTCACGATTCCTCCCCGGTCGGGCACCCCACCCACTGTTGTACCTCAACTGGCCCACCCGGTCGAGCACACGAGGGAATCGACGGCCCAGGTGGTTCCTTTCCCGTCCCGGGCCCGGCCCCGAGGGGCAGGGGGCAGGGGGAGTTCACACCAGGTGGTGGCGCACGCCGAGACGTTCTGCCGAGTCGTCGCCAGGCACAGGGAGCTGAGCGATGACACTCAGCGACGGCCATTCGGCGGGAGTCAGCTGTTGGTATTCGAACGTCAACTCACCAGCGGTCGGGTGCCGGAACCGACGCAGGCGGGTCTCGAATCCGGACACGTCGTGTTCGGCCCACCAGCGGGCGAACTCGCCGCTGTCTTCGCGCAACAGCGCAATCAGTTCGGTCATGGCCTCGTCGTGACGCACCGCCGAGGTCGCCGAGCGGAACTCCGCGAGCGCCTGGCGGGCGTGGATGTCCCAGTCGACGATCAACTCTCGGGTGGCCGGGTCGGCGAACAACACCCAGAGCAGGTTGCGCCGTGGCGGCTCGAGGTCGACGATGCGCGGGTACAGGCGGGCCTGCGCGGCGTTCCAGCCGACGAACTCCCAATGCGGCCCGAGCACGTAGGCCGGCGCCGGCATCAGTGACTCGAGGAGTCGGACCAGCGCACTCGGTGGCTCGGCGGGTGCGTCGACGGTGGCCGTGCCGGGTTCGGTGAGCGAGAGCAGGTGGTCGAGGCCGGCTTCGTCGAGGCGTAGCGCCCTTCCGATGGCCAGCAACACGTCGTCGGAGGCGTTGATGCGTCGGCCCTGTTCGAGCCACGTGTACCAGGTGAGCGACACGCCGGCGAGCATCGCCACCTCCTCGCGCCGTAGGCCAGGTGTCCGCCGACCTCGCGCCGAGGGCAGGCCGACCTGTTCGGGTCGGGTGGCCTCGCGTCGGGCGCGCAGGAACTCGGCGAGTTCCTGGCGATGGTCGGCAGCGGCTGCGGTGGGCATCGACGCACAGTCAAGCAAGATCGAGCGCCCTGCGGGGGCACCGGAGCCAATACGGTGGGTGCCGTGACCACCCCCTTCGGCCCACCGTTCATCGATGCGATGCTCGACGACCTGCGCACGCTGGTCGAGATCGAGTCGCCGTCACTGGACCTCGATGCGCTCAGCCGTTCGGCCGATGCGTTGGCGGCGATGATCGAGCGGGCACTCGGCCGCCCGGCGACCTTGATCGACAGTGCCGTCGGACCGCACGTGTACTGGTCAGGAGGTGGCGAGCCCAAGGTGCTGCTGCTCGGACATCACGACACGGTGTTCCCGATCGGCGCGCTCACCGCCCGACCGTTCACGGTCGCTGCCGGCCATGTGACGGGGCCGGGCGTGTTCGACATGCTGGCCGGCATTGTGCAGGCCCTCCATGGTTTGGCAACGCTCGACGACCTCTCGGGGGTCGAGCTGTTGTTCAGCGCCGACGAAGAGGTCGGCTCCGCAGTGTCGCGTGAGCTGATCGAGCAGCGTGCGTTGGCCTGCGGCGCGGTACTCGTGCTCGAACCGTCGGCCGACGGTGGCGCCCTCAAGACGGGCCGGAAGGGATGCGGCACCTTCGATGTCGTCGTGAACGGCCGGGCCTCCCACGCCGGCCTCGAGCCCGAGAAGGGCGTCAACGCACTCGTCGAGGTCGCTCATCAGGTGTTGGCGATCAACGAATTCGGTCGCCCCGCTGTGGGAACCACCGTCACCCCGACGGTTGCCAGCGTCGGCACCGCGGACAACGTCGTTCCAGCACGGGGTCGGATCAAGGTCGATGTGCGCGTCGAGTCCGCCGACGAGAAGGACCGAGTCGAAGCGGCAATGGCGGCGTTGCGCCCCGTCGACCCCCACTCGACGATCGAGGTGTCCGGGGCGATCAATCGCCCGCCGATGCCCGAATCGGCCTCGGCCACACTCATGCCGCTCGCCGAGGCGATCGCCCCCGGCATTGTCGGCTACGCCGTCGGCGGCGGCAGCGATGGCAACTTCACGGCAGCGATCGGCGTGCCCACGCTGGACGGCTTGGGCGCTGTCGGCGGTGGCGCCCACGCCGACCACGAGTACGTCGTGGTCGACACCATGCCCGATCGGGCCCGCCTGATCGCCGGGATCGTCCGCCAGATCTGCGACGCCTGATCTCAGCGATCCAGTGCAGGCGTGATGTCGCCGGATCCCAGCGAGCCGACCTTGCGATAGACGTCGAGCTTGTTGCGGGTGTCGACGATGTCGAGGTTGCGCATCGTGAGCTGGCCGATGCGATCGAGTGGTCCGAACGCCGCGTCCTCGACGCGTTCCATCGACAGACGGTCGGGCTCGTAGGTGAGGTTCTCGCTGACCGTGTCGAGGATCGAGTAGTCGTCGCCTCGGCGGAGCCGCAGTGTCACCTCGCCGGTGACGGCTGAGCCGACCCAACGCATGAGCGGCTCGCGCAGCATCAGGCTCTGCGGGTCGAACCAGCGGCCTTCGTACAGCAATCGTCCCAAACGGCGCCCCATCGTGCGGTAGTTCTCGATCGTGTTCTCGTTGTGGATGCCCGTGATCAGGCGCTCGTAGCAGATGTGCAGCAGCGCCAGCGCCGGCCCCTCGTAGATGCCGCGGCTCTTGGCTTCGATGATCCGGTTCTCGATCTGGTCGCTCATCCCGAGCCCGTGACGTCCGCCGATCGTGTTCGCTTCCATGACGAGGTCGACCTGCGAGTCGAACGTCCGGCCATTGATCGCGACCGGCCATCCTTCCTCGAAGCGCACGGAGACGTCTTCGGTGTCGATGTCGACAGCCGGATCCCAATGGGCGACACCCATGATCGGCGTGACGATCTCCATGCTCGTCGCCAGTTCTTCGAGCGACTTCGCCTCGTGCGTTGCTCCCCAGATGTTCGCGTCGGTCGAGTAGGCCTTCTCGACGGGGTCGCGGTACGGGAGATCGCGAGCGGTGAGGAACTCGCTCATTCCCTGCCGGCCACCGAGTTCGTCGACGAACGTCGGGTCGAGCCACGGCTTGTAGATCCGCAGGTTCGGGTTGACCAGCAGCCCGTAGCGGTAGAAGCGTTCGATGTCGTTGCCCTTGTAGGTCGACCCGTCGCCCCAGATGTCGACGCCGTCGTCGGCCATCGCTCGCACGAGCAGCGTGCCCGTCACGGCGCGGCCGAGTGGCGTGGTGTTGAAGTAGGTCTTGCCGCCTGAG
>DATLBC010000142.1:0-24635 GCA_035527095.1 Ilumatobacteraceae bacterium
TGCTCGAACACGGATCGAGACGCCTTGCCGAGCGACCCGTCCTCCCGACAGAGGGTCAAACCAACGAGATCAGATCCTGAGAGCGAAAACCCGCCGATAATCGCGGTGAATCCCAACCACAGAAACCGCCCAGTACGGCACTTCCGATCGGTGACCGCGCACTGGAACCCCGCTTGATAATCGCAGATCCGAACGCTGCGGTACGCGCCACAGATCCGGCGAAGTGTGGGACCTCGGAGCCCGATCGACCCACCGCATAATCACCAATTTACGGGTCTGAGCTGGCGTGCCTTCAGAACCCGATTTCGATGCCGATCGACGACCGAGTCGGCGTCGTTGGCGTGGGCGGTTCGAGTTCGAGTCCTCGTCGCCGGGCCCACTGAGCGAGTGGTGCGGCGAGCTGGCTGATGCCGGGCCGGTCGTCGTGGTCGCGCAGCGTGGCGGCGATCTCGGCCAGCGCGGCGTTGTCAAGGTTGCGTCCGTTGGCCCAGTGCTTCCATTGGTCGAGCGCGTGGCAGAGACGCCCGGCGTCGTAGGCGACGCCTTCGAGATCGTTGAAGTCGTCGAACATTCGTCGAGTGGAGTCCATGCGGTGGTGATCGTCGACGACGTTGCGGAGTTCGTTGACACGGCGCCGAGTCGGCGTCGCGAGTTCCTCGGCTCGGGTGAGTCGGTCGGTCGCGACGGCGAGGACGTCGCTGGCCGCCTCGACGTCACGGCGAGCGGAACGGCGGTGTATCCGTCCTGCACGCCGGAGGCCGGCTTGGGCGTCGCGTAGTGCCGACTGTGCCTGGTTCACGATTCGTCCGGCGGCGTCGACCTGCTCAGCAAACGGTTCATGCGCCGCCTCGGCGCCGGGCAACTCACGCCTGGCCAACGCAACCTGCTCTCGGGCGGCAGCGCGCTCGGCATTGCGTTCGTCGAGCCGTTGCTGAGCTACAAGCCGATGCTCCTCGGCGTCGGCACAGACCTGGTCGAACCAGCCGGGGACCTGAATGCGCTTCTGCGGCAGGCTGGCAGGGACAGTCGCCGCGAGGGTGCGGCGTTGGACCACGGCGGGGATGTCGGCACGGTCGGCGATGAGGACGCCTTCGAGCACGCTGCGCGCTTCGGCCAGGTCATGGGATTGGGTGACGACGAGCGCGAGGTTCTCACGTTCACCTCGGGTCATGGCCATGTACAGGCCACGCCGCGTCGTCGCCGTCGTGGCGAGCGTGACGCTGCACGTGGACGTGTCGCCTTGGGCGCCCGGTTCGGTGGTGGCATACGCGAGCTGTACGTGCTCGCGGACGTAGTCACGCGGCAGGGTGATGGTGCCGTGTCCGTCGAGTCGGGTCACGGTCACATCACCCTCCTCGACGCTGTCGGTCGCGGAGACGGTCCAGCGCTCACGATTGCGCACCGGCTCCCCCACACTCGTGCGCAGTCGGCGATCGTTCCGGCGTGTTGCGACGACATCGCCGACCATCACCCACGAATCAGCGACTGGCGTGAGTGTCCCCTCGTCGAGCTGACCGGCGTCGAGGCGGCGTTGTTGGATGTGGTCGTTGATCGCGTTGACGTGTTCGGTGCGAGTTGTCGTGATCGACAACGACTCACCCGCAGCCTGGCACTGCTGCCAAAGGTCGGCGATCGCGTCGAGATGCTCGGCGAACGTGCCGGGTCGTATACGGCCGTGAGCGCTGTAGGTGTCGAGCACGAATGGGTTGCCGTGCCGCAACTCCAGCGACGCGGCCGCCTCCCACCGGTTGGTGAACCGGTGCAGGTGTTCGAGCTCGACACGCCGCCCGGTGTCGCACAACTCGAGGAACATGCCGCCCCGCCCCACGGCTTGGAGCTGGTGGGGGTCACCGACGAGCGCGAGTCGCCATTGGCGTTGCTCGGCGTGGGTGACGAGGCGTGACAGGTCGGAGGTGTTCAACATGCCGGCCTCGTCCACGATCACCGTCATGCCCGGCCCCGCGTCCCACGAGGACTCGTCGCTGTCGGGTCGGTCGAGTTCGTAGAGGAGTTTGGCGACGGTGTCGGCGATCATGCCGGTCTCGGTTTCCAGGACACGGGCGGCTTTCGCCGTCGGCGCCAAGCCCATCACTGCGCGCCGTTGCCCGTGCAGATCGGACACGGCCGCTTGCAGCATGCGGGTCTTGCCCGCCCCGGCCGGACCGACGACCAGCACGAGCCGGTCGTGGCCGGCGACGGCGCTGGCCGACGCATGCTGGCCATCATCCAACGCCGTGTCAGCGATTGTGGGTGACGGTGTCGGGTCGTCGGCCTGGGCGTCGATTGCCCACGACACGATGTGCTCCTCCTGGGTCAAGACGTGCTCGCTGGTGGACTGGTTCGTGATCGGCTCGATCCACACCGACCGACCATCCGACCCCCGCCGAGACGTCGACTCGATAATCGGATCCAGATCGATGCACGACTCGAGCACCGTGTTCACCGACGCGTCGAGTGCGTTCGCCCAGCTGGTTCCGTCGTGTCCGGGTTGCGAGGTCACCGTGTCGCAGATCGTGCGCAATACGTCCATCCGATTCCACGTCGACTGCCGCGACGCCAACGACTCGATCACGTCCGATACATCCAACGGCGACGCTTCCAACGGATGCGCCATGGCTGCATCGGCGATCGACTTGGTCAACGTGGCAACGTCCATTCCGAGGTCGGCGGCCTCGCGCTCCCACCGTGTCCGCAAATCCGAAACACCCAACCCGGACTTTCTCGACCTCGTGTCGACTGCGGCTTCGCGTTCCATCGCCGCGTACTCGAACCCCGTCGGATCACGACCCTCACGATCGAGGAAGTCGGCAAGCTTGTCGCCCATCTCCGCACCGATCTCACGGGACCGTTTCGAGAACTGCTCCAACAGCTCCGTCGGGACGCCGGCGATCTCGGCTTGGCCGTTCACGATCGGATCGAACACCACCCCGTACCGGGCGGTCACCTCGGCGCGCAGGACCGACTGGTAGAGGTAGCCGAAGGCCTGCTGGTACTTCTTCAGCATCAACGCATCGAGCGCGTACCAGCGACCATCGGCCGTTTGGACCTTCGACGAAATCACCACATGGGTGTGCAACTGCGGATCATCAGCGCGGCTCGTCGACTGGCGAAACACCCCCACCGTCAACCCCTGCGTCTCCGGATGCAAGCGGGAGCCGTTCGAGCGGATCCGTGTCGTCGAGCCGTACCGCTCGATCATTCGCACGACCGCGTTCACCGCGACGTCATGACACTCGGCGAACCCGTCGTCACCCGTCAGACCCCACAGCACCGACAACGACTTCGGTGCTGACAGGGTGGCGTCATACCCCGCCACCGCCTTGATGGTGTTGCCATGACGATCCACCCGATCCTCCAGCGCCCGGCCGAGCTGCATCCCAGTCGTCGGATGGTGGCCCGCTAGAAGTGCTTCGAGGGCCTCGGTCGTCACCTCCGCCGCAAGACCGAGTCCCGCAGCTTGGCACCCGGCCCACACACCCGGCTGTTCACCGTCGGCCTTCGTCAGGTAGCCCGTGTAGTAGGCAGCAGACACTCCCGCCCCCGACGCATACAACGTCGTCACCCTGATCAAGATCGCTCCCACCTGCGCGCGGGCACCTGTCTGAACTTTGAAGAACGAGCGAAGCGACGAGCAGACACGACAGGGGCTCTCAGACCTCGGAGAGCAGCGAGAGCTGCCCGGACGAGCAGCGGGCCGACGAGCGAGAACTCGAGGGAGCCGCAGGCGGCTGCGACGGGCAGGCAACGGAGACGAACCTGGCGGGTACTGCGAGACGATACGAGCCGGCCTCGAAGACTCCCGACGAGGCACGGACCTGGACCGCTTCGATCACGCCGACATCGCTGAGCCGACGAAGGGCGCGAGCGACAGTGTCCTTTGCGAGTCCGAGGGAGGAGGCCAGCGACCGGATCGACACTTGGGCGACGACGTGATCGCCGTCGCCGGTCGAGCGCTCCATCATCTCTTCGAGAACCACCCACGACGTCGCACCGAGTTGCCGGCGCAGCTTCGCTGCATCTGGCCCTGTGGTCACCGGACGACGGAATGGTTCAGTCGCCACCCGCTGCCCCTGACGAGACCCGCCCGTCGCACAGGCGCACGACGTTGCCGGTCGACACCAGCTCGAGCAACGCCCATCGGGGCACGCGCAAGCACTTGACGCCGAAGCGGATCACCGGCAAGCCCTGAGTTCCGCCCGACGCGAGGTAGTCGTTCGCCAGGTCGTACGCGAGCTGCCGGCCGATGCGCATCACCTTCGACGCTTCCTCGACCGTCAGGAGCTCGGGCGGTGCCGGCTCCACGATGTCGTCCATCGGATCCATGGGACCGTCCTACTTACACCCATGAAATTCAGGAGACAAGAGGCCCAAATCTGCCGACGCCGGACGCTTCGACACCAGCGGACACTCGTGAACACCAGTGGACACCAGCGGACACTCGGCAGCACTCTGGCTGTGACGAATGTCACATCTCGGCCTCCGTCCCGAAGATCAGGACACGGCCGTCACCGACGGAGTACGACACGCGTCCGCGGCCGCTCCGAACGCAATCCGGAGATCGAATCCAGGCGTGCTGTCTGGGGTCGACTCGTGCCGACGGATCCGCTGCGAGGTGGTGCGTCACGACTGGCGACGGAAAATCCTGTGCACCTGGTGTGCACCTGGCGGCTTCCCGCAACCGGCGGGGTCGGGCGATATGGCCTCTGACCAGGACTTACAGGGTGGGCGATGGGAGTCTCGATCTCCCGACCTCCACGGTGTGAACGTGGCGCTCTTCCAGCTGAGCTAATCGCCCCTAGGGGAGGCCTCAAGTTAGCAGCGGCACCGCGGATGTCACACCAGACCGATGGCTTCTCATCGACCCGTCTCGAGACCGACGCCGACACACGCCACACCCATGCCCTGACGATCGCGGTGGGCAACGGTGCCGCCCGGGCACGCGTCGTCGAACGGCACGAAGGCTTCAACGACGAGGTCGACGTCGAGATCAGCCGTGCAGGCGACCTCGCGCGCGTCGCCGTTCGGCTCGATCATGACGCAGGACCCGATCTGGATGATGCCGTCGGGGCCGCGAGGCTCGCCGGGCTCGGTGAACTGGGCGAGCACGATGATGCCGATGATCGCCAGCGCGGCGAAGAACGTCACCGACCGCCACGGGAAGCGCGCTGGGCCGAGGTGGCTCGGGAACGCCGGCATCGCCGGCTCTGCCGGCGGGGTCGCCGACGCTGCTTCCGGTCCGGGCACTGAACCACTCCGAAGCGACGCGTCGTAGACGGCTCGGCGAGCGGGATCGTTCAGTGTCCGGTACGCCTCGTTGATCGTCGACATCGAGACCGACCCGTTGTCACCACCGCTCGTCGCAGTCCGGTCGGGGTGGTGCTCGCGAGCGAGCCGACGGTAGGCCTCGCGGATCTCGTCGACGCCGGCGGTCGGCGCGACACCGAGGACGTCGTAGTTGGTCAGGCCGGACACGGTCCGATCAGGTTACGGAAACCGACGGGTCAATAGCCGGCGTCGACGTCGACGAGGCCGATCAGATCGTCGCCGCGGGCGAACCGGCGGACGTTCTCGGCGACGCGTTGCGCCAGCAGCGGCTTCGCCATCTCGGGCGTGTTGCCGACGTGAGGCGTGATGATGCAGTTCGGCAGCGACCAGAGCGGATGGCCGGCCGGGAGCGGTTCGGGATCGGTGACGTCGAGCGCAGCGCCGCCGATCACGCCAGTGCGCAGTGCCTCGACGAGGTCGTCGGTGACGATGTGACGCCCACGGGCCACGTTCACGAGCCACGAATGACGCTCCATCAACCCGAACTCATCGGCGCTGAACATCCCCTCCGTGTCGGGGGTCAATGCGAGTGCGAGCACCACGAGGTCGGCACCGGGGAGTGCGTCGGCGAACCGGTCCGCCTCGAGCACCTCATCGACCCCGTCCATCGGCTCCGCCCGATTGCGCACGACTGTGATGTCGCAGTGCCACGGTTGCAGCAACCGCACCAACGACTCGGTGATCCCGCCGCCGCCGAGGATCGTGACGCGTCCGTCGAGCAGATTGCGACCGTGGGGCGCGGACCACTCCGTGGCCTGGGCGTAGGTGCCGACGTGTCGCAGCCCGGCGATGCCGAGCGCCAACGCCATCTCGGCGACCGGTTCGGCGTAGACACCCTTGCCGCACGTCCACGTCCGATCGTGGTCGAGATGGTCGACGAAGTTCTCGATGCCTGCGAAGGGCAGTTGCACCCAACGAATGTGATCGGCGTCATCGAGGATCTCGCGCAACGAGTCGACCGCTCGGGCGTCGGCCCAGACGACCGCCTCGGCGACATCCGGCCCGACGAGTTCGCCGCCTCCGGCGATCACGGCGTCGGCGAGCCAGTCGGGGCCACCGGTTGGACCGAGGTGGATTCGGGGTGCGTCGGTGTTCGTCATCTGGCCCCGACGGTAGTGGTCGCGACGTCGCGCATGATCGATCAGGCATGATGAGCGCCATGACTGCACCCGCACCCGCCATCCGCACCGTCGGTGTTCCGCGAGAAGTGAAGACCGCCGAACACCGGGTGGCGATGACTCCCGACGGGGTGCGCGAACTCGAACGACACGGCATCGACGTGCTCGTCGAAACCGGCGCCGGCGAAGGTGCGTCGATCACCGACGCCGACTACATCGCAGCCGGCGCGGACATCGTCCCAACCGCCGCAGACGCCTGGGCCCAGGACATGGTCGTCAAGGTCAAAGAACCCAAACCCGAAGAGTTCGCCCACCTGCGCGCGGACCTCACGCTGTTCACCTACCTCCACCTCGCCGCCTACCCCGCCGTCGCCGATGCACTTCTCGCAGCGGGCACCACATCGGTCGCCTACGAAACCGTCCAATTGGCCGACGGATCACTGCCCTTGCTCGCCCCGATGAGCGAAGTCGCCGGCCGACTCGCCCCCCAGATGGGCGCTCACTTCCTCGAACGCCACAACGGCGGCCGAGGCGTGCTGATGGGCGGTGCACCCGGCGTACGACCCGCGAAAGTCGTCGTCCTCGGCGCCGGCAACGTCGGCTGGAACTCGGCATGGATCGCCGCCGGCATGGAAGCCGAAGTCGTCCTCATCGACAAGAACCTCGACCGACTGCGCTTCGTCGACCAGATCCACCGCGGCCGCATCATGACCGCCGCCTCCAACCGCGGCGCCATCGAACGCGCCCTCGCCGACGCCGACCTCGTGATCGGCGCCATCCTCGTCGCCGGCGGACGAGCCCCCGTCGTGGTCACCGACGAAATGGTCCAAGCCATGAAGCCGCGAGCGGTCATCGTCGATGTCGCCGTCGACCAGGGCGGCTGTATCGCCACCACCCGCGAAACCACCCACGAGGACCCCACCTACATCGAACACGGCATCGTGCACTACGCCGTCGGCAACATGCCCGGCGCCGTGCCGCACACCAGCACCTACGCACTCACCAACGCCACCTTGCCCTACCAACTCGAGGTCGCCCTCCACGGCGCCATCGGCGCCGCACGACGCGACCCCGCCATCGCCCACGGCCTCAACACCATCGACGGTCACTACGCCAACGCAATCGTCGCCGAATCACTCGGAGCCACCGCGATCGATGCGCTTGCTGCCGGCTGACCGCCTGTCAGCGAGCGTCGACGCTCCCCTACGGTGTGCCGATGACCCACGTGGCTGACCTCGACCTGCCGTCGATCGACGATCCGAGCCTGAGCGACATCGAACGCCAGCAGCTGATCGCATCGCTCGCCGCCGACCACTGGATCGTGCGTAACGCCGTCGGGTACTCGATCCTGCAGTATCCCGATGTCGTTGCCGTACTCCGCGACAAGCGTTGGCACAGCGCAACGTCGAAGATCCCCGAGATGATGGGGATCACCGATCAGGACTTCCTCGCCAATCGTCGAGTGTCGATCCTGTCGGCAGAGGGCGACGTGCACACACGGTTGCGCCGTCTCGTGGCCAAGTCGTTCTCGCCGCGATCAGCCGACCGGCTCCGCCCGTTCATGCGTGAAGTGGTCAACGAACTCGTCGATGCAGTGGCATCGACCGGTCGGGCCGACATCGCGGTCGACATCTGCGAGCCCTACCCCATTCCGATCATCTGCGAACTCCTGGGCGCGCCGCGGAAGGACTGGCAGCTCTTCTCGCGCCTGGCCGAGGACGTCCTCCGCATCTTCAACGGCAACGTGCTCGAGGAGCTCGAACTGATCAAGGCGGCGCAAGCCGAGCTCGACGAGTACTCGCGTGACCTCATCGCCGACCGCCGCAACGATCCGCAGGACGACCTGATCACCGATCTGATCGCCGCCGAGGAGGAGGGCGACCGCCTCAGCACCGACGAGTTGGTGATGATGGTCGACGCGGTGATCGTCGGCGGCACCGACACCACCCGCAACCAGCTCGGATGCGCAGTTGGGCTGCTCTCGGGTCATCCCGATCAATGGAAGCGGCTCGCCGACGACCCGGACATCGCACCGCGGGCGGTCGAAGAGGTGATGCGCTACTTCGGCGCGGTGCGCGGGACCGCGCGGTTCGCCAGCGAAGACATCGAGTATCGCGACCGGCGCTTTCCCGCAGGAACCATCGTGATGACGTCGATGGCGAGCGCGAACCGAGATGCGACCGTGTTCGACGACCCGGGCGCGTTCGACATCACCCGCGAGCCGTCCGGTCAACCACAGCTGACGTTCGGGTCCGGCATCCACTACTGCCTCGGCGCTGCCCTCGCGCGGGCCGAACTCCAAGAAGCGCTGCCGATCCTCGCTCGCCGTATGCCCGACCTCGCGGTCGACGGAACCATCGAGTGGAAGCCGGCCACCACCGCCATCTTCGGCCCCACGCACCTCCCCGTCACGTTCACCCCGACCTGACCCGCCATCGTCATACAACGCGTTGGCGATGAGCGAGTCGCGCACATGCGGTCGCTTCGCTCATCGCAGCGGCTCGGTGCAGCGCCGCGTCAGTCGTCGAGCGTCGGCGGGCGCCGGTAGCGCTTGGTTTCGCCACGCTGTTTCTTGGCATCGACTCGCCGGCGTTGCGAACCCCGGGTCGGTTGAGTGGCTCGGCGGCGCCGGGGCACGTGGAGCGCCTCGCGCAACTTTGCTGCAAGACGTTCCTCGGCGAGCGCCCGATTGCGCAGTTGCGAGCGCTCGTCGTCGGCGGCGACGCGCACGATCGGTCCGAGCTTGGCCAGCACTCGCGAGCGCTGAGCGTCGGAGAACGCCGACGACGTCTCGACATCGAACGTCAGCTCGGCGCGGGTGGCTGCCTTGTTGGCGTGCTGGCCACCGGGCCCGCCCGACGAGCTGAAGCTCGCAACGAGTTCGTGGCGCGGGATGCGCACGCTGTCGGTCACCACGAGGCGATCGTCGGCTGCTCCCACTCCCCCAGCATGCCCCACCAGCACCGTGTCGCGTACGGTGAGGCGATGGCAGACATCAAGCTCGGCTACAACACTGGTTACTGGTCCGCCGGCCCGCCAAAGGGCGCGCTCGAAGGGGTCAAGGAGGCCGAGCGACTCGGCTTCAACTCCGTGTGGACCGCCGAGGCGTACGGCTCCGATGCGCTGACACCGCTCGCCTGGTGGGGCGCGGCGACCGAGACGCTGCAGCTCGGCACGGCGATCATGCAGATGTCAGCGCGCACCCCGGCTGCCACGGCGATGGCAGCCATCACGATGGACCACCTGTCGAACGGGCGATTCATTCTCGGCCTCGGCGCCTCCGGCCCGCAGGTGGTCGAAGGATGGTACGGGCAGCCCTACCCGAAGCCGTTGGCACGCACCCGCGAGTACGTCGAGATCGTGCGGTCGATCATCGCTCGCGAGCAGCCGGTCGAGTTCCACGGCGAGTTCTACGACATGCCCTTCGAGGGCGGTGCCGGACTCGGCAAGGCGCTCAAGTCGACGGTCCATCCTCTACGCAACGACATCCCGATCTACCTCGCAGCGGAGGGTCCCAAGAACGTCGCGCTGTCCGCCGAGATCTGCGACGGCTGGCTGCCCCTGTTCTTCTCGCCGAAGGAGGACAAGTTCTACCGCGACTGCCTCCAGCAGGGCTTTGATGCCTCGGGGGATCCCACGAAGAAGGAGCGTTTCGAGGTCACGGCGACCGCGATGATCATCCCCGGCGACGACGCCGAGAAGTGCGCGGACCTCGTGCGTCCCTTCCTTGCGCTGTACGCCGGAGGCATGGGCGCGAAGGGCGCGAACTTCCACTACGAGGTCTTCGCTCGAATGGGCTACGGCGGCGTCGCCGACACCGTCCAGGAGCTGTACCTGCAGGGCAAGAAGGCCGAGGCCGCCGCCGCGATCCCGCTGGCGATGGTCGAAGACGTGGCACTCGTCGGGCCACCCGACAAGATCCGCGACGAACTCGCCAAGTGGCGCGAGACCTGCATCACCGAGTTCCTCGTCAGCGGACCGGCGATGGCGCTGCCGAGCTTCGCCGAACTCGTCCTCGGCTGACCGGCGCCACCGACGCTCACGAGACTTCGACGAGTTCGCCGCCGCCCGACGGCGCTGGCGACGTGGGCTCGAAGACGTCGGGACCGTGCACGGGGCGAGCGGGCGAGCGCATCGATGCCAACAGTGCCCCAACCGCCACGAACACACCGACGGCGATCAACACGCCGGCCCCCGTTCGCCACCCGTCGCTCAGCGGGAGCACCTGGAGCGCAGAGGGCGGAGGCCGACCGTCGTCGCGGTTACGGCGCAGCACCGTCGGATCGATGTCGACCGGCAGGTTGATGATCGCCCACCAGCCGGCGATCAGCACGAGTCCGAGCGGCGCCCAACGCGACCAGATTCGCTCCATACCGACCACGACCAGCACGGCGGCAACGCCGATGGCCGGCATGGTGTATCGGGCGTGGGCGTTTCCGCCTCCGCTGGAATGTTGGGCGATCGTGAGCGCGATCAGCACGACGGTGACGAGTCCGAGCGAGATCTGCCACCGCAACGTCGACGTGTCGTCGTTGCGAACATCGGACGCAACGACCCGGTCGATCGCCACTCGGTTGCGGCGAGTGATGCGCCCGGTGACCAGCACCATGCCGACGCCGACTGCGGCGATCATCGTGAGCACCAGCGATCCTGGGGGAACGATGCGTCGCCGGGTCGTCGGCGACATCAGTCCTTCGTACACGTTCGACCACATCGGCCAGCGAACCATCATGTCGAGGACCGATCCGCGGCGTTCGCGACGGAACATTTCGAGCAAGTACTGCGATGCACCGACGTCGCCGTACAGCACCATGTTGCGGGCGTAGAACCACCCGAAGAGCACGACTGCCGGCCCGAGGCCGACCAGCACCACACGAACAGCACGTCGCAGTTGCTCGCGCGCCGTCGGCGCTGGGCGGCTGAATCGCCGCAGTGCAACGATGCCGACGACGGCGATTGCCAGCAGCATCGTGGCCGTTCGCGAACCGAACGCAACAGCGGCCGTCGCTGCGAGCAGCGCCAGCTCGCGTCTCGCCAACGCGTCGATGCGCCGGAGACAGCGAGCGCCCGCCCACACCACTGCGGTCGCTGCAGCGAACCCCAGACCGTCGTTCAAGCCCTGCGAGAAGACCGCATGGCCCTGTGGCACCAACGCGGCAAGTGCGGCGGCGAGCAACGCGAGGCGATGGTTGCGCCTGGTGATCTCGGACGCCAGCAGGAACGTGAAGACGACCCCGACCGCAGCGAAGGCGACGTTGGCGAAACGCATCAGGATCAGCCCACCATCGAGCGACCCGGTTGCGCGACTCGCCCAGACGAGCGGAGCCACTGCGATGTAGTGCAACGGCGGGTGATTCGCGACCCACACCCCGCGGTAACGGGTGTCGTTGGCCATCGACCGCTCCGCCTGCCACTGCCGGGCCTCGACGGGCACCTCGGGGAAGTCGCGGATCTGCGGCAGCCGGAACGAGGCGACCTCCTGCGCATACCCGACATGAGCGGTTTCGTCGGTGGGCAAGTAGGGCGGCTGCTGCAGCGCGTGGAGCGCACCGATCCCGATGAACGCGACCACGATGGCGACGAGCCCGACGATCACCGAGATCGATGGACGACGCAACGTCGGGGCGTCCGGCTCCTTGCGAGCGGTGAGATCCGTAGTCGACACGCGGCGAAACTATCCGGCGTCGACAGCGAATACTCGGCATGTCGACGTCGTCATCGAGCGTTCACGAAGTCGAATTCTCGGTGTCTTCGTCGGTGCGTTCGGTGGTGGTGCCGACCAGGCCGGCATCGACCCACGAGCGCAGCTTCTCCCACGCATAGATCCCGGTCGAGTGGCCGTCGCTCCAGTCGAGGCTGAGACCCCAGGCACCCGACAACTCGGCGTCGGTGACGCTGATCGGCTGGCCCGCGTCGATCCATGGCGCCACCGGCTGGTCGCGGGTGCGTTTCGCGTTGCAGTCGGCGCACGGGCACGCCTGACGCAGCGGGCCGAGTTCGAACCGGGCACGGACACCATCTTCGAAGAGGACCTCGACATGCGACTGACGGTCCACTTCGACGGATTCGATGTCATGCTTGGCCACGTGACGAGCGTACCGACGACGGCTGACCCCCGGCCCCTGTCACCAACGTGTCCGACCCCGATCCGCCGGGCATGGTTGCGGAACCGGTGGGACGACCTCGCGTTCGTGCACTGGGCATACGACCCCGCTGAGGTCCAGGCGCTGTTGCCGACCGGGTTGCGGGTCGACACGTTCGACGATGGGGGCGGACCGCAGGCGTGGGTGTCGCTCGTGCCGTTCCGGATGCGCCGTGCGGGCCCGGGTTTCTTGCCGGCCATGCCGTGGATCTCGTCATTCGCCGAGACCAACGTCCGCACGTACGTGGTCGACTCGGCAGGAAACCGTGCGGTGTGGTTCCTGTCGCTCGACGCGGCCCGGCTGCCCGTCGTCGCGTTCGCACGGTGGACGATCGGGTTCCCCTACGTCTGGTCGACGATGACCATCGAACACACGGGCGACCGATGGGCCTATCGGACCACACACCGGCGCTGGCCCAGGTCGCCCGGGGCCTCGACGAGATTGGTCATCGAGGCGGGGCCAATCGTCGAGCCGACGCCGCTGGACATGTTCCTGACCGCCCGGTGGGGCACGGTGGCAGCATGGCGCGGACAGCTGCGCCATCATCCGGTGGAGCATCCGCGATGGACGTTGCGGGCTGCCGAAATCGTCGAGCTCGACGACACCGCGGTGGCCGCTTCCGGGCTGGGCGCGCCGTCGGGTGATGCACTCGTTCGGGTCGCCGAGCCGCTGGACGCACGCTTCGGACGACCGACACGGGTCTGAGGGTTCCCCGTCGTCAACTGGCTAGCGTCTCGGCCATGACTCAGAATTCTCTGTCCTCCACCCGGTCCACAACCTGGCTTCGGGCGTGCGTGGCCGCGGTTGCTGTTCTCGCGGTCGCGACCACCGGTTGTGGGAGCGACGAGGACAGCGCCTCCGCCGAAGAGCAGTTCTGTGCCGCAGGCGAAGCGCTGCAAACCGACGTCACCGGACTCGCAAGCGTCGACATCGTGTCGGGGGGGGTCGACGCCGTCACCGAACAGTTCGACGCCATCAAGCAGGACGTCTCCGACATGCGCGATGCAGGAACGGACGTTGCCGAAACGGAGCTGAACGCGCTCGACGAATCGTTGGACGCACTGGGCGAATCGCTCGACGCCCTCGGCGGCGACATCTCGGTGGCCAACGCCTCGGGGGTCGCCACAGCAGTCACCGGCGTCGGCAGCGCGGCGAATGCCGTCTTCGACGTGCTCTCGAACACCTGCTCCTGAGCGCAGCCACGTGATCGAACCTCGGCTGCTTCGGCATCTCCCGCCGACGGCCGACGGCGACGCAATCCTTGCCGGCTTCACCGCCTACGCCGACGAGATCGGCCTCGAGCTGTACCCGGCGCAGGACGAGGCGATCTTCGAGGTCGTGCTCGGCAACCACGTGATCCTCAACACGCCGACGGGTTCGGGCAAGTCGTTGGTCGCCGCCGCCGCCCATTTCGCTGCGCTCGCCGAGGGCAAGCGCAGCGTGTACACGGCGCCGATCAAGGCGCTGGTCAGCGAGAAGTTCTTCGCGCTGTGCCGTGAGTTCGGTTCCGACCGTGTTGGAATGGTCACGGGTGACGCCGCCGTCAACCCCGACGCTCCGATCATCTGCTGCACGCAGGAGATCCTCGCCAACTGGGCACTGCGCGACGGTCGCGATGCCCCGGTCGACGTCGCCGTGGTCGACGAGTTCCACTACTACGGCGACCCGCAACGGGGGTGGGCCTGGCAGGTCCCGTTGTTGGAGTTGCCGCACACCCAGTTCCTGTTGATGTCGGCGACGCTCGGCAACGTCGAGTTCTTTCGGCGCGACCTCACCGAGCGCACGGGACGCGAGACCACCGTCGTCACATCTGTTCAGCGGCCGGTGCCGCTCGACTTCGAGTACCGCACGAGCACGCTGCACAACAGCGTGACGTCGCTGCTCGAGTCCGGCCGGGCGCCGATCTATCTGGTGCACTTCACGCAGAAGGACGCGACCGAAGCGGCGCAGAACTACCTCGCTCTCGACCCGCTGACCAAGGACGAGAAGTCGAGGGTGAAGGAGGCGCTCGCCGGGTTCCGGTTCGACTCCCCCATCGGCAAGGACCTCCGCCGGTTCATCACCGCCGGCGTCGGCGTCCACCACGCCGGGTTGCTGCCGAAGTACCGCCTGCTCGTCGAGAAGCTCGCGCAGGACGGGCTGCTGAAGATCATCTGCGGCACCGACACCCTCGGCGTGGGCGTCAACGTGCCGATCCGGTCTGTGCTGTTCACGCAGCTGTGCAAGTACGACGGGTCGGGCGTGCGGATCTTGTCGAATCGCGAGTTCGCACAGATCGGTGGGAGGGCCGGGCGCAAGGGGTTCGACGATCGAGGCGACGTCTGGGTGCAAGCGCCCGAGCACGTGGTGGAGAACCAGCGCCTCGGCGAGAAGGCGGCGGCGACCGGAAAGAAGAAGGTGGTCAAGAAGAAGCAGCCCGATCGCGGGTATGCCCACTGGACCCAGGACACCTTCGACAAACTGGTCGGCGGCGAACCCGAGGAGTTGAAGTCGCACTTCCAGGTGAGCCATCAGATGGTGATGAACCTGCTCGACCGCCCCGTCGTGCATGACGCCGACGGCACGGCCGTCGACGGATGTCGCGCCCTCCGTCAGTTGTTGACCGACAACCACGAGCCCCGAAGGCGCCAGCGGGCACACATCCGACGGGCGATCTCGATCTACCGGTCGCTGGTCGAGGCCGGGATGCTCGAGTTCCCCGACGAGCCCGACGAGTACGGGCGGCTGGTGCGGGTGAACTTCGACCTGCAGGACCAGTTCGCGCTCCACCAGCCTTTGTCGCTGTGGGCGGTCGAGGCGCTGCACGCGCTGCCCGCCGCCGAAGTGGAGGCGGCTGACGCCGCCGACTCCGACGTCGGGTCCGAGTCGAGCTCCGGCGATGCGATCGACCATGCGCTGAACATGCTGACGATCATCGAGTCGGTGCAGGAGAACCCCGCCGTGATCCTGGGTGCCCAGGTCAAGCGGGCCAAGGACGAGTTGATGGCCGAGATGAAGTCGTCGGGTGTCGAGTACGAGGAGCGCATGGAGCGCCTGTCGCAGGTCGAGTACCCGAAGCCGAACGCAGCGTGGATCTACGGGAACTTCAACGACTTCCGTTCCCGTCATCCATGGGTGGGTGGCGACACCGTGGCCCCGAAGGCGATCGTGCGCGAGATGTACGAGCGGGCGATGACGTTTGGCGAGTACGTCAACGACTACGGGCTGAAGCGGTCGGAAGGTGTCGTGCTGCGCTACCTGTCCGACGCGTACAAGGGACTCGTCCAGAACGTGCCCGAGGAGCTGGCGACAGCCGAGCTCGGCGACATGGTCGCGTGGCTGGGCGCCGTGGTGCGCCAGGTCGACTCGAGCCTGATCGACGAGTGGGAGCGACTCCTGCATCCAGAGGATGCAACGTCGGTCGACGATCTTCGACCGACCTTGCCCACCGGCGAGCGCACCATCGTCGACGACCACCGGGCGTTCCGGGTGATGGTGCGCAATCGGGCATTCGACTGGGTGCAGAAGCTGGCCCGTCGACGCTCGTACGACGAGATCGTTGCTGATGCCGACCGCGAGCTGTGGCCGTCGGGCGAGACGTTGATCGAGGCGATGCAGCCGTACTGGTCCGAGCACGATGAGATCCTCACCGACCCCGGCGCCCGATCCGGAGAGCTGTTTCGCTTCGACACCTCGAGCGGGCGCGTCAGCCAGATCCTCCGCGACCCTGACGACACCAACGAGTGGCGCCTCGAAGCGGTCGTCGACCGACCAGCCAGCATCGACGAGGCCCGCGTCGTGCTGCGATTGCTCGGTGTGACATCTGGGGTCTGACCCCAGATGTCACACTCGGGCATGCGACAGAGTGCAGGGATCGTGCTGCACCGCTCCGTCGGCGATGCGGTCGAGGTGCTGCTCGGTCACATGGGTGGGCCGTTCTGGGACCGCAAGGACGCCGGGGCCTGGACGATTCCGAAGGGCGAGTACGAACCGCACGAGGACCCGTTCGAGGCGGCGTGTCGCGAGTTCCGCGAGGAGGTCGGCGTGGCCGTGCCCGCAGGTGAGTTCGTCGACCTCGGAGATCTTCGTCAGTCGGGTGGCAAGGTCGTTCGGGCGTGGGCGGCCCTTCTGGACGACACCACCGATTTCGATCCCGCGATGGCGGTGAGCAACACGTTCGAGATGGAATGGCCACCGAAGTCAGGCCGAATGGAGACGTTCCCCGAACTCGATCGCGTCGCCTGGTTCGGGGTCGAGGCGGCTCGAGCAAAGATCATCGTGGCGCAACGGGAGTTCCTGGACCGACTGAGCGCCGGCGGCATCTGACCCCGCTGGGGGTCCCAGATTCCGAGACCGTCGGGGCGCACATGGTCAGCGATCCGTCGAGTCCACGACCGAACGGGGCACGGACACGACCCGGGCTCGCAGCCACTCCCCCAGCGCCTTGGCCTGGGCGTCCTGGCGGGTCGATGCGGCGACGCCCTCCTGGAGCAGCCCTCGAACCACGAAGTTGAGCGACCGGAGGTTCGGGAACCGATATCGATCGACGTCGAGCGCAGCGGTCTCGGGAAGCAGTTCCTGCAGCCGCTCGACCGTCAGCTCGGCGTCGAGCCAGGCCCAACCGGCGTCGGTTCGGGCGTAGACGCCGAGGTTCGCGTCGCCACCCTTGTCGCCCGAGCGAGTTCCGACGAATGTCCCCAGAGGCACCTCGACGGTCGGCTCCGCTGCGTCCCACTCGAGCGGTCGCGGTTCCCCGAGACCCGGGCTCGGGGAACCACGCTCGAGTGCGGGAGGCGCGACCGAGTCGACCTCGGTGGTGCTGCCGTTGACGTGGACGTACTGCGGGACCAGATCCCCGGGAACCGTCGCCGGCCGGTACACGCCGAACGGTGACGCAGCGCTGGGGCCACCGCCGAGGCCGTACATGCCGGGGATGCCGGCCAGCACGGTGTGCACCATGGCATCGTTGAACGCACGGCCGACCTTGCGTTCGTCGGGGTCCTTCACCGTGACCCGCCAGATCGCGGTCGCTTCCTCCTGGGTCGCCGGATCGGGCTTGTTCGTATGGACCACCTTGTTCTCGATGAACGCGAAGTCGCCAGGGCCGTAGGGGCACGCGTCCCAGAACGCCGCCTCGGCGAACGCCGCCTTCTCGTCGATGTCGAGTCCCGTGAGTGCCACGGTGAACGAGTTGCGGTAGCCGCCCAACTCGTTCATCGCGACCTTCAACGTCGACGGCGGCGCCTCGCCCCGCGTGCCCGACACCCGCACACGATCACGCTCGACCTGTTCGACCTCGATCGTGTCGAACCGCGCGGTCACATCGGGTCCGAGATACTCCGGCCCACCGATCTCGTACAGCAACTGCGACGTGACCGTTTCGACGTTGACCACGCCACCGGTTCCGTCGTGCTTGCCGATCACGCACGACCCGTCGACGGCCACCTCCGCCCACGGGAACCCGAACCGCGCCCCGGCGCCGATGTCGTCACGCCCTTCGATTTCGTGGAAGAACGAGTAGTTGCCGCCGGTGACCTGGGCGCTGCACTCGATGATGTGTCCGGCGACCACTCCCCCGGCGAGCCGGTCGAAGTCATCGCGTTGCCAACCGTGGTGCCAGGCGGCGGGCCCGCAGGTGACCGCGGCGTCGGTGACGCGGCCGGTGATCACGATGTCGGCACCCTTGGTGAGCGCGTCAACGATGCCGAAGCAGCCGAGATAGGCGTTCGCGGTGAGGAAGCGCGACGGGTCGCCGAGACTCGTCGCTGACCCGAACGGAGCCAGCGCGCCCGATTCGGCCAGTTCGGCGATTCGCGGCATCAGGTCGTCGCCATCGATGTACGCGATCGTCGGCGACAACCCCAGCCGGTCGGCGACCTCATGCACCGCTTCAGCGCACCCGTCGGGGTCGAGACCGCCGGCGTTCGACACCACCTTGATGCCGTCGTCCAAACAGGTCCCCATCACCTGCTCCATCTGCGACACGAAGGTCCGGGCGAACCCGCCTTTGGCCCGCTTGGCCCTGATCCGACTCAAGATCAACATCGTCAACTCGGCGAGCCAGTCGCCCGTCAGGACATCGATCGGGCCGCCCTCGACCATCTCGAGCGCGCCACTCGGCCGGTCGCCGAAAAAGCCCGAGCAGTTCGCGATGCGGATCGGCTCGCTCACGCCTCGTCTCCATGGTCGAGGGCAACGAGCAGGTCACCCTGGTCGACGCGGTCGCCGACGGCGAAGCGGACCTCGCTGACGGTGGCATCGCCGGCGGCGAGGATCTTGTGTTCCATCTTCATCGCTTCGACCACCATCAGCACCTGCCCATCGGTCACTGCATCGCCCGCACCGACGTGCACGGCGATCACGGTGCCGGGCAGCGGACAGATCGGACCGCCGCCTTCCGCCTGCGCATCGTGCAGCACGAACCGCGGCGCCCGAGTGAGCGTCACCGCACCGGCAGCGCTGCGGGTGTGCACGGTCACCGCACCGACACCGTCGTCGTCGAGGCCCAGTGTGTGGTGGACGATCTCGGTACTCACCGCGCAGCGGCGACCATCGATCTCGATAGCGACACCGTTGACCCGCCGATCGAGCAGCCGGACGCGCCGTTCCGTTCGGTCGTCGGCTGCCAGCACTCCCTCGTCGTCGGGGTCCGGCCACGGGCCGAGCCACGCGGACGCCGTCCACTGCGTCGATCCGTCGGCAAGCCGCACGGGACGCATCGTGTACTCGACGTGCAGGTGCTCACCGGTGAGTTCGAGCCAGATCTGGCGCTGACCCTGCGTGCGCAGGTTGCGCCACCCCGACGGAGCGAATGGTGTTGCCCGGTCGGCGCTGCGTCGCTCGGCCTCGAGCGCGAAGACGGCACCGAGTAGCAGCGCCACCCGATCGTCGCCGGCCGGGCCGATCGGACTGAGCACATCGGGATGTTCGTCGAGAT
Organism: Ilumatobacteraceae bacterium; assembly: GCA_035527095.1. Taxonomy (GTDB): domain Bacteria; phylum Actinomycetota; class Acidimicrobiia; order Acidimicrobiales; family Ilumatobacteraceae; genus Sva-07. Next base: position 19,503 of record DATLBC010000142.1, read on the forward strand.
ACGCCGTTGGGGTGTCGGCCGCGAGATAGTCGGTCTCACCGAGGATCGCCACCAGCGTGTCGACGTTCGTGCGAATGCCGGTGATCTGGGATCCCCGCAGCGCCCGAGCGAGTTGGCGGGCCGCCTCGACCCTGGTCGGCGCGTGGGCGATCACCTTGGCGACGAGGGAGTCGTAGTCGGACGAGATCTCGGCACCGTCGCGCACGCCGGTGTCGACCCGCACACCGTCCGGCTCGTCACCGCCCACCTGGAATCGATCGATCCGACCCGTCGAGGGCATCCAACCGGCGGCGGGGTCCTCGGCGACGACACGCACTTCGATGGCATGTCCGGTGATCGTCACGTCGGCCTGGGTGATCGGCAGCACCTCGCCTGCGGCAACTCGCAGTTGCAGCTCCACGAGATCGAGCCCGGTGACGGCCTCGGTCACCGGGTGCTCGACCTGGAGACGGGTGTTGACCTCGAGGAACGTGATCGTCTGGTCGGCACCGACCATGAACTCGACCGTGCCGGCGCCCTCGTAACCCACGTGTCGGGCGAGTGCCACGGCGCCGTCGCACAGCGCCGAGCGCACCTCGCGTGTGATGCCGGCCGATGGCGACTCCTCCACGACCTTCTGGTTGCGGCGCTGGATCGAACACTCACGCTCACCCAGGTGCACGACGTTGCCGTGATGGTCACCGAACACCTGCACCTCGACGTGGCGGCCTCGTTCGAGGAACGGCTCGATGAACACCGAGCCGTCGCCGAACGCAGCGAGCGCCTCGCGCGATGCAGCAGCCACAGCGTCGTCGAGTTCGTCGGCGTTGCGTACGACGCGCATGCCTCGCCCACCGCCGCCCGCCGCCGCCTTGACCAGCGCCGGGTAGTCGACGGTCTCGCCCTCGGCGACACGGCCGTCGACGACCTCGATCATCGACGTCGTCGGCACCCCAGCGTCGAGCGCCGCCCGCTTGGCTGCAACCTTGTCGCCGAGCAACGTGACCTGCTCCGGCGTCGGGCCGACCCACACGAGGCCCGCATCGATCACCGCTTGCGCAAACGCGGCGTTCTCGGCGAGAAATCCGTAGCCGGGATGGATTGCGTCGGCGCCCGTGGCGAGGGCCGCCTCGATGATCGCGTCACCGCGCAGATACGACTCCGCGGGCGTCGCGCCGCCGAGCGCAATCGCGACGTCGACGGAGTCGACGTGGAGCGCGTTGGCATCGGGCTCCGAGTAGACGCCCACCGTGGAGATGCCGAGGCGGTGAGCGGTACGGGCGATGCGCACGGCGATCTCGCCACGGTTGGCGATGAGGAGACGGGAGATCGACATCAGTGCCTCCACACCCCGTACTCGGTGGCGCCTTGCACCACGTTGCTGTGCACCGCCGACAATGCCATGCCCATCACGGTGCGGCTGTCGGCGGGATGGATGATCCCGTCGTCCCACAATCGTCCGGTCGAGTACAGCGCCGTCGACTCGTGCTCGATCTGTGCTTCGAGATCGGCGGTCTGTGCGGCCAGCGCCTCCTCATCGACCTCCATGCCGCGACCGGCGGCCGCGTTGCGAGCGACGATCTCCATCACGCCTGCGAGCTGTTTCGGCCCCATCACCGCAACACGATGATTGGGCCAGCTGAAGATGAACCGCGGGTTGTATGCCTTGCCTGCCATACCGTAGTTGCCCGCCCCATAGCTGGCTCCGACCATCAGATTGAAGTGCGGCACCGTCGAGTTCGACACCGCGTTGATCAGTTTCGCTCCGTTGCGAATGATGCCGCCCTGCTCGGCCTTGGAACCCACCATGAACCCGGTGATGTTGTGCAGGAAGGCGAGCGGGATGTCGCGCTTGTTGCACAGCTGGATGAACTGCGCCCCCTTCGACGCCTCCTCGGAGAACAGGATCCCGTTGTTGCCGAGGATGCCGACGGGGAAGCCGTGGATCGAGCCCCAGCCACAGACCAGCTTGTCGCCGTAGAGGGGCTTGAACTCCTCGAAGCGGCTGCCGTCGAGCAGGCGAGCGAGTACGTCGCGGATGTCGAACGGGATACGAACGTCGGCCGATGCGCACCCGAGCAGCTCGGCGGGGTCGTACAACGGCGGGTCGTCAGGTTCGGTGGCGCCGGGTCCGAGCTTGGTCCAGCGGAGGTGACGAACGATCCCGCGGGTGATGCGGATCGCATCGAGTTCGTCGACCGCGAGGTAGTCGGACAGCCCGCTCGTTCGCGAGTGCATCTCGGCGCCGCCGAGCGTCTCTTCGTCGACGATCTCGTCGATGGCCATCTTCACCAGTGGCGGTCCGCCCAGATACGCGGTGCCGCGTTCCTTGACGAACACGGTGTAGTCGCTCATCCCCGGCGTGTATGCACCGCCCGCCGTGTTCGGCCCGAACGCCATCGTGATCGACGGGATCCCGAGCTTCGAGAGCTGTGTGAGGTCCTTGAAGCTGCCCCCGCCCTGGATGAACAGGTCGGCCTGGCGGGGCAGGTCTGCCCCGGCCGACTCGTTGAGCACGATCACCGGGAGGCGGTTCTCGCGGGCGATCTCGTGGAAGCGGGAACCCTTCTTCCACGACGTGGGGTTGCCCGAGCCGCCCCGATACGTCATGTCCGAGCCGCTGATCGCGCATTCGACCCCTTCGACGATCCCGATGCCGGTGCAACTCCCGACGCCGACCGGATCCTGCGTGCCCCACCCGGCGAGCGGACTCAGTTCCAGAAATGGCGTATCAGGATCGATGAGCGCTTCGATTCGTTCGCGCACCAGCATCTTGCCGCGCTTGCGGTGGCGATCGACGTAGCGCTGGCCGCCGATGGTCGGCACGCTCGCCAACTCGGCGGCGACGCCGTCCCAGAGCTCCTGCATCGCCGCAAGATTCTCCTGATACTCGACCGATCGGGTGTCGAGCCGACTGCGAATCACGGTGCCGATGGTCACGAGCGTCACCGTAGTGGAGCGACCTCGACCGGCTCCGAAGCGCAGGCTGTTCGTCGAATCAGGTACACCTTGGTCATGGACGTCTTCGATGTGCTCGCCGATCTTCTCGCCGAACAGCAGACCCTCGACGACCTCGTCGCCGACATCGACGCCGACCAGTGGCAGCTGCAGACGCCGAGCCCCGGCTGGACGATCGCCGATCAGATCGGCCACCTGGCGTACTTCGACGGCACCGCCGCGCTCGCCGTGGTCGACACAGCAGCGTTCCAAGATGCGATGACCTCATTGCTGTCGTCCGGGGGCGCCGGTGCCGATTCAGCCGACGACATCGTGCTCGGGCGATATCGGGCGATGTCATCCGAGGAGTTGTTGGACGCGTGGCGGGCGAATCGGCGGGCGCTGGCCGAGGCCGGCCAGACGCTCGCCAACGAAACTCGCGTTGCGTGGTACGGGCCCTCGATGGGCGCCAAGTCGTTCCTGACCGCGCGCTTGATGGAGGTCTGGGCGCACGGCCAGGACATCGTCGACACCATGTCGGCAACGGGAGCCGATGCCGACCGCGAGCCAACCGACCGGCTCCGCCACATTGCTCAACTCGGCTTCATCACCCGTGATTGGACCTACGTCAACCGCGGCCTCGACGTTCCGGCCGTCCCGGTGCGCGTCGAGTTGACGTCACCGTCGGGCGAGACGTGGTCATTCGGCCCCGACGATGCCGTCGAGTCGATCATCGGCCCGGCCCTCGACTTCTGTCTCGTGACCACCCAGCGCCGTCATGTGGACGACACCGACCTCGTCGTCACCGGCGACGCAGCTCGCGATTGGATGGAGAAGGCCCAGCTCTTCGCCGGCCCCCCGTCGGACGGCCCCGCCCCCCGCTGACGCCCGGACATCTCCACGCCCCCGCCCCGAAACTTGCGCACGGCCTCGCCCTCGACGACACCACGCGCGCACAGATCGGCGAGCCACCCGAAACTTGCGCACGACGTGCCGCCCCGTGCTCTCCCGTGCGCATTTTTCGGTACGGACGGCCAGGCGCGGTGCGCGTAGGGTCGGCGCGATGATCACGCCGTTCACGATCGACGTTTCGGACGAACTGCTCGACGACCTGCGGGCACGGTTGCGCAACACTCGCTGGCCCGAGCGCGAACTCGTCGACGACTGGACGCAGGGCACGCCGCTGGCCTACGTGCAGGAGGTGTGCGAGTACTGGGCGAACACCTACGACTGGCGCTCACGCGAGACGCTGCTCAACCGGTTCGACCAGTTCACGATGCCCGTCGACGGGTTGAGCGACCCGGGACTCCACTTCGTCCACGCCCGCTCGCCACACCCCGACGCGATGCCACTGTTGATCACCCACGGCTGGCCCGGCTCGATCGTCGAGTTCCACAAGGTGATCGAACCGCTCACCGATCCGACCAAGCATGGAGGCGACGCCACCGATGCGTTCCACGTCGTGGCACCCTCGCTGCCCGGCTTCGGGTTCTCCGGCAAGCCGGTCGCCACCGGCTGGGGCATCCACAAGATCGGCGCACTGTTCGCCGACCTGATGGCCACGCTCGGCTACGATCGCTACGCCGCGCAGGGCGGCGACTGGGGATCTGCCGTCACCACCGCGATCGGTGGCACCGACGTCGACCACTGCGCCGCCGTGCACGTCACGCTCGCCATGGGGGCACGCCCGAAGACCGACGGAGAACCGACGCCCGAGGAGCAACGTGCGATCGACGGACTCGCGTATTACGGCGAGTGGGACTCCGGGTACTCGAAGCAACAGTCGACTCGCCCGCAATCGGTCGGCTACGGCCTCGTCGACTCGCCCGCCGCACAAGCGGCGTGGATCCTCGAGAAGTTCTGGGCGTGGACCGACTGCGATGGCCACCCCGAGCACGTGCTCACCCGCGACGAGCTGCTCGACAATGTGATGCTGTACTGGATCAACGGCAACGGCGCGTCGTCGGCACGGATCTACTGGGAGAGCTTCGGCAAGGGTCCACGGCCTGCGCCAGTGACGATCCCGTCGGGCTTCACGGTGCACCCGAAAGAGATCGTGCCGCCGGTGCGCAGGTGGGTCGAGGACGCGTTCACCGACATCCGCTACTGGAACGAGCAGCCGCGCGGCGGCCACTTCGCCGCATTCGAGATCCCCGAGCTCTTCGTGGACGATCTCCGGGCGTGCTTTCGCCAGTTCCGCTGAGGTTCGGATCGGTC
>DATLBC010000143.1:0-14931 GCA_035527095.1 Ilumatobacteraceae bacterium
GTCGCCGAAGCAGTCGAAGCCGGCGCCGTCGGCTTCAGCACGTCGCGCACGATCGGTCACCGCTCGCTCCACGGTGCCCCCGTACCGGGCACGTTCGCTCCGCTCGACGAGCTGGTGGCGATCGCCGAGGCGATGGGTCGCACCGGAAAAGGCGTGTTCGAGATGATCCCGGCGGGCACCGTCGGCAAGCTCGAGGGTCTGGGCGGCGAGCGCTTCACTCCGCACGAGGAGTTCACGCTGATGGAGACCGTCGCCAAGCGTGGCGGCCGGCCGGTCACGTTCACGCTCGTGCAATCGCCGGACTATGACCAGGACTTGTGGCGAGAGATCCTCGACCTCACGGCCACGGCGAACGCATCGGGCGCGCAGATGCATCCGCAGGTGTCGTCACGTCCCATCGGGTTCGTCACCGGCCTCGAGAGCTACCACGCCTTCCAGCGCCGGCCGACGTACATGGCTATCGCTCACCTGCCGCTCGCCGACCGCGTGCGCGAGATGTCGAAGCCCGAGGTCAAGGCCGCGATCCTTTCCGAGCCCGATGTTCCCGTCGCCGAATCGGGATCGATGGCCAACCTGTACAGCTTGTTCCAGATGGCGGCACCGATGATGTACCCGCTCGCTGATCCGGTCGACTACGAGCCGACGATGGACCAGACCCTCGGCGCGCGGATGGCCGCCAGCGGGCGCGAACCGTTCGACGTGATGTACGACTTCCTGTTGGAGAACGACGGGCAGGCGATTGCTGCGCTGATGGGCGCCAACGACATCGCCGAGCGCCAAGAGGTGCTGCGCGAGATGTTGATGGACCCGAACACCGTCACCGGGTTGAGTGACGCCGGCGCCCACGTCACGCTCATCTGCGACGCCACGATGCCGACCACGCAGCTCACCTACTGGGTGCGCGACCGCAAGCGCGGCGCGCGCTTACCGCTGGAGTTCGTCGTTGCGAAGCAGACGTCACGCAACGCTCGGCTCTACGGCCTCCACGACCGAGGCCTGCTCGCGCCCGGCATGCGTGCCGACATCAACGTGATCGATCTCGACAACCTCACCGTCGCCCCGCCGAAGGCTCACCACGACCTCCCCGCGGGCGGTACCCGGCTGATCCAGCCGGTCCAGGGCTACCTCGCCACGATGGTCAAGGGCCAGGTCACTCGCCGCCACGACGCCGACACCGGCGCCCGCCCCGGCACGCTCGTTCGCAGCAGCTGACGATCCGCCCGAGCGACACCGCACCCACGGGAGGCCGAACGATGAAGGTACGAGCCGCAGTGATGCGGGCCGGCAGCGCCCCATTCACGATCGAAGAGCTGAGCCTCGAGGAACCGCGCGACGACGAAGTGCTCGTGCGAATGGTGGCAGTTGGGATGTGCCACACCGACCTGCTGTCGCGTGAACTGCCTCCCGAGTTCTTCGGCGGACCGCAGGTCTACGGCCACGAGGGCGCGGGCGTCGTCGAGGGTGTCGGCGCTGCGGTGTCCGACCTCGCCGTCGGCGATCACGTCGTGCTGTCGTTCAACCACTGCAATGCCTGCCCCGCCTGCGCGAAAGGGAGATTGCCGTACTGCTACAACCTCACCCAATACAACATGAGCGGCGGTCGGCCCGATGGCTCCAAGGCGTTCAACGATGGCGACGGCAACGCGGTCGGATCGCACTATTTCGGACAGTCGTCGTTCGCAAGCCACGCGGTCGTCGCACGCACCTCGGTGGTCAAGGTCGACCCGAAACACGACCTGGCGATCATGGGTCCGCTCGGGTGCGGCGTCCAGACCGGAGCCGGCGCGATTCTGAACACGCTCGACGTCCAGCCGGGGTCGTCCGTGGTCATCACCGGCGCCGGCGCGCTCGGGTTGAGCGCGGTCATGGCAGCCAAAGTCGCCGGAGCCGGCACGATCATCGCCGTCGATCGGCACGCGAGCAGGCTCGAACTCGCTACCCGATTCGGTGCAACAGCGACGCTCTCGGGGACGCCGCAGGAGATCACCGCAGGCATCCACGCCGCAACCGGAGGCGGCGCCGATTACGCCTTCGACACCACCGGAAACGCCGCGGTCGTTCGGGCATCGTTCGAGGGCCTGAACAACCTCGGCACGATCGGTCTTGCGGGCGTTGGGTTTGGCGACCTGACGTTCGACTTCCTCTCGATGATCGGCGGCCGCACGATCACCGGCGTGATGGAAGGCGACTCGACGCCGAGCGAGTTCATCCCCCGCCTTGCGCAGCTCAATGCCGACGGCAAGTTCCCGTACCACGAGCTGATCACCACGTTCCCGATCGAGCAGATCAACGAGGCCGAAGCGGCCAGTGCGAGCGGCGCCGTCATCAAGCCGGTCCTCACGTTCGAGTGAGCGTCGCGCGCAGCAGCTGACGGTTACATCGCGGGTCTGACCCCTGATGTAATCCCTGCTCGAACTGCGATCAGGAAATCGGAGATCTGCGAGTCGGGGGCACCGGCGTCGGCGTAGTTGTCCGCACTGCGGGCATCGATGTAGTCGCGGAACACGAACGAGCGGTACGTGGGTTCGCCACCGAGTTCGGCGATCGGCTCGACGACGCAGTCGCGCGGCGGGTTCAAGAAGTACGGGATGCTCATCCGAGTGCTCGTAGTCATCGGCAACACCCGATGCACTGCCGCGCGGTACTGATCGTTGGTCCACACCTGCATGCAGTCGGCGAGGTTGACGACGATCGTTCCGGGACGGGGTTCGACATCGATCCAGCCGTGGTCGGCCGACTCGGCCTGCAGCCCACCGACGTCGTCCTGGATCAGCAGCGTGATCAGTCCCAGGTCCGTGTGGTGCCCGAGCGCCACGTCCGCCAGCGCCGCCAAACCGTCACGTTCGGACTCCGGCACGGGGTCGCCGAGTGTGTAGTGGTTGAGGCGCATGTTGCTCGTGGTGCGGTCACCTCGATGATCGGCAAGGGCCGCATCGGACAGTCCCAGGGCGGTCAGCACGAGCTTGGTCGTTCGCAACGCGAGGTCGCTGCAGGCGTCGTAGTGATCCGCGATCGTTTCGTGGAAGCCGGTCAGCTCGGGCCATCGGTTGTAGTGCTTCGCCCGCCCCTGCGTCGGGTCGACCAGGTCGAAGACCTCCTTGTGATCGCGCAGCCGTTTGGTGAGTTCGCGTTCGTTGTAGCCGAGCGGATTGCGGCCGTCGCGTCGAACGGCGTCCTTGACGTCGAACGGGCTGTCGAAGAACTGGCGAGCGGCGGCGAACGTTCTTGCGATCACGTCGTCGAGACCATGGCCGGTGAGGAGGAAGAAGCCGTGGTCGCGACACGCCCGATCGAGGTCGGCGAGCGACGTCGCTGCGGGATTGCTGATGTCGATGACCGGAATCAGGTCCATCGCCGAACCCTACGACAGCGTCGCGATCGACCCCGGTCCGTGCGGCGAGCATGCCGACGCGGTCAGCCGAGCGAGACGCCGCCGTACGCAATGCCGGACAGGTGCGCCATCTCGCGGTCGAACGTCGTGAGATCGTCGAGCGTGAACTGATCGAGGCGGTCGTGGCCACAGGCGCGAGCGAGCACGATCATCAGCTCGACGGCAGATTCGAGAAACTGCGCCAGCCGACGAGCCGACTCCTGCACCACCAGGCGCGACCGCAGCCCGGGCTTCTGGGTGGCGATGCCCACCGGACAGTTGTCGGTGTGGCACGCCCGCATGCCGAGACACCCGATCGCCTGGATCGCGGAGTTGCTGATCGCGACCGCGTCGGCGCCGAGCGCCAGCGCCTTGGCGAAGTCGGCAGGCGTTCGCAGCCCACCGGTGATCACGAGCGTCACCTGGTCGGCTCCGACCCGATCGAGGTGGCGTCGCGCCCGAGCGAGGGCCGGGATCGTCGGCACCGAGATGTTGTCGCGGAAGATCAGCGGCGCGGCTCCGGTCCCGCCGCCACGACCGTCGAGGATCACGTAGTCCACACCGATCCGCAGCGCCGCATCGAGATCGGCCTCGATGTGCTGGGCGGAGAGCTTCGCCCCGATCGGAACACCACCACTCGCGGCGCGCACGTCCTCGGCGAGCGACCGGAAATCGGCATCGGTGACGAGGTCGGTGAACGTCGCCGGCGAGACGGCATCGGTGCCCTCCTCGAGGTCGCGCACTTCCGCTATGCGCCCGACCACCTTGTGGCCCGGCAGGTGTCCACCGGTGCCGGTCTTGGCACCCTGACCGAACTTGAAGTGGAACGCCTGCACGTCGCGGATCTTGTCGAGCGACCACCCGAACCTGCCCGACGCCAGCTCGTACAGGTAGCGGCTGTTCGCGTCGTGCTCCTCGGGCAGCATGCCGCCCTCGCCCGAGCAGATACCGGTTCCCGCCAGCTGCGCTCCGGTCGCCAACGCCGTCTTCGCCTCCTGAGACAGCGCACCGAAGCTCATGTCGGAGACGAAAAGCGGGATGTCGAGCTGCAACGGAGACGACGCTCGCGGGCCAATCACGACGTCGGTTGCGACCGGCTTGTCGTCGAGCAGCGGCTTGCGGTCGAGCTGTGCGGTCACGAACTGGATCGAGTCCCAACGTGGCAGCTGGTCACGCGGGACGCCCATGGCAGCCACGGGACCGTGGGCTCCGGTCGAGCCGGAACCGAGCCGCTGGATCAAGCCGACATGCGGTTCCTCCGGCGCGCCGTGCACGTCGGCGAACTCGCCGAGGTAGGCCGAGCGGTCGTACGGCTGCGGATGCTCCTGCTCCCACGCCTCGACCTCGTCGAGGTCGACGTGGAGCCTCCCGTCATCGACCCACGACTCGAAGCGATGCAATGCCTCGCCGTTGTTGTAGGCCGACACACCTGAGTCCAAGCGGTAGTCCCAACCATGGACACCGCAGATCAGGTTCGGGCCGTCGACACTCCCGTCGGCGAGCTTGACGCCACGGTGCAGACACCGGCCGTAGAGCACCGAATGCTCGTCGGTCGACACCCCGTAGCGCACCACGACGAGGTCAACGGTCGAGACGAGCACTCCGAGCGGTGTGTCGATCTCGAGGTCGTCCCAGGTGGCGATCGGATGGGGTTGCATGGTGCTCCTCCAGTGGGGTGAGAGGTCGATGGGAATGGCGGTCGAGGTGGACTACCCCGAACGGAGCGCCGAGATGCCCTGCAGGAAGAATTCGACGGCACGATGGACGGGATCGTCGGCGAGGTCGAGTTCAGAGCGCTGCAGCACTGCGCCGAACGGAGCGTTCCAGTAGTCGGCCGGTCCGGGACGACCGGCCTCCCACGGCCCGACGTAGAGATAGGGCTCGTCGCAATACCCATCGCCCGCAGCGGCGCCGAGATTGGTACGAACGCCCGGCGCGGCGTCGAGGTCGATGCCGTAGTCGAAGTGTTCCGGCCACAGTCGTCCGACGGAAGCTGCGGCCCCGGGGACCGACGCTACCGATTCGTCGATCGCTCGCTGGCCGAGCAGGTACCACTCCCCCAGCACCTGGACCCCCGTGCTGTCGAGCAGGATCATCTCGTTCGGATCGCCGAGCGGTGGCGTGTCGCCGCCGACCCAGAAGGAGGGGTCGGGTTCGAATCCGATCGCCGCACACAGCCCGCTGATCGTGTTACCCGCAACGGTGATCACGTCGGTGGTCGCTTCAGCGGTGTGGATGTCGTTGCCGGCAACGCGTTCGACGAACAGCGAACCCCCGACGAGCCGAACGCGCTCGCGCTGCGCGCCGACCGGTGGCGTCCCGAACCCGCCCGGCGATGCCACGAGGTCGAACAGCCCGTCGTGACGGAACCGCGCTTGTCCGAGCACGTGGGTGGTGATGCGATGCATCGTGACCCGCTGCTCCGTCCAGTCGTGCGGGAGCGGATGGAAGTTCGAACCGACACCAGACATCCACCGGACCCTACGCGCAGCACACGACCTCGATCGGCGACCGGACCTACGATCCCCATGATGCAACCACTTGCGGGCATCAGAGTCGTCGAAGCCGGGCAGATGATCTCAGCGCCGATGGCCGGCGTGATCATGGCCGAGCAGGGTGCCGAGGTGATCAAGGTCGAACTTGCGGATGGCGTCGGCGATCGCCTGCGTCAGCTCGGCACGTCCCGCAACTCGGTGAGCGCGCTGTTCAACAGCGTCAACCGGGGGAAGCAGTCGGTCACAGTCGACACCAAGCACCCCGACGGTCTCCAAGCGCTGCTCGATCTCTGCGCGACCGCCGACGTGTTCCTGCAGAACTTCCGACCGGGCGCTGCCGAGCGAATGGGGGTCGGCGAGGCGCAGGTGCGAGCGATCAATCCGGACATCGTCTACGTGTCGGTGTCGGGATTCGGCAACACCGGCCCGAAGGCCGAACAGAAGGTGTATGACTACGTCATCCAGGCGATGACCGGAATGGCCGACCTGCAACAGGGCGACACTGGCGCGCCGCAACTGGTGCGTCAGTTCGTCGTCGACAAGACGACGGCGATCACGGCGAGCCAGGCGATCACCGCCGCGTTGTTCGCTCGCGAGCGCGGACACGGCGGGCAGCACGTCGAGCTGTCGATGCTCGACATCGGGCTGTGGTTCTTCTGGCCGGACGGGATGATGGACCGCTCGCTTCATGGTGATGGCGTCGCCGAGGCGTCGCATTTCGCCGACATGTACTCGATCCGGCCGACTCGAGATGGCGCCGTCGCGTTCGTCGCCAGCGGGAATCGGACATGGCCGAACCTGTGTCGTGCATTCAAGCCCGAGCTGCTCGACGACCCGCGCTTCACCACGATGCGCGACCGCGACGTCAACGGCGAGGCGCTCGCAGTGATCTTCGACGAGGCGGTCGGGGCGCTCACCACTGCCGAGGCGATGCAGCAGATGATCGACAACGACGTGCCCGGCGCCCGCATTGTGACCCGCGACGAGGTCGCTCACGACCCGCAGGTGATCCACAACGGGTCGCTCGTCGAGCTCGACGACGGCCCGATCGGCCCACGTGTCGAAGCGCGCCCGCCGGTGTACTTCGGCGGCGGCGAACGAGTGGCGCCTGCGGCCGCGCCGGCGCTCGGCGCCGACACCGACGCCGTGCTCGCATCACTCGGCTACGACGACGCCCGCATCGCCACCCTGCGCGCCGCCGGCGTCCTCGGTCCCACCGACTGACCCGACCCCGGTCCCAACCCCGTTTGCGTCACGGTTTCGGTGACCCGGGTCACCGAAATCGTGACGCAAACGTTGACCTGCGTACGTTGAGGACATGAAGTACACCAAGCTCGGCAACTCCGGTCTCGACGTGTCACGCATCTGTCTGGGCTGCATGAGCTTCGGCGCCTCCGATCAGGGCACGCACGCGTGGTCGCTCGACGAGGCAACGTCGCGTCCGTTCATTCAGCAAGCGCTCGACGCCGGCATCAACTTCTTCGATACGGCCAACGTGTACTCGCTGGGCACGAGCGAGGAGTTCGTCGGGCGAGCGCTGGCCGACATGGCGAACCGTGACGAGATCGTGCTGGCCACCAAGGTCAATGGTCCGATGCGTGGGGGGCAGAACGCGATCGGGCTGTCGCGGAAGTCGATCATGGCCGAAATCGACCACAGCTTGCGGCGGCTCGGAACCGAGTACGTCGACCTGTATCAGATCCATCGTTGGGACCACCGCACACCGATCGAGGAGACGATGGAGGCGCTCCACGACGTCGTGAAGTCCGGCAAGGCGCGCTACATCGGCGCGTCGTCGATGTGGGCGTGGCAGTTCTCGAAAGCGCAGTACGTGGCCGAAGCGCACGGGTGGACGAAGTTCATCAGCATGCAGAACCACTACAACCTGATCCAGCGCGAGGAAGAGCGCGAGATGATGCCGCTGTGCGTCGATCAGGGTGTGGGCGTGATCCCGTGGAGTCCGCTGGCGCGCGGGCGCCTGACCCGCGACTGGGACGACGCGACCGCCCGGTCGGAAACCGACGAGTTCGGCAAGATGCTCTATTTCCCCGACGACAAGGTGATCGTCGACCGGGTCGCCGACATCGCCGCCAAGCGTGGCGTGTCGCGTGCACAGGTCGCGCTGGCGTGGGTGCTCGCCAAGCCGTTCGTGACATCGCCGATCGTCGGGGCGACCAAGCCGTCGCACATCGACGATGCGGTCGCCGCCGTCGACCTGGAGCTAGCCGCCGACGAGATCTCGCGCCTCGAGGAGCCCTACACCCCGCACCCGGTCGTCGGCTTTCGCTGACCCCAGTCATCAACCACGTTTTCGTCAAGGTTTGGGCGGGGCGGGCCACCGGAAGCTCGACGCAAACGTGAATGGGTCACCCCGGCGAGTTACTGGATCAGGGTGCCGAGGGTTCCGCAGCAGCCCATATTGCGGGTTGCGGGAAGCAGCGAGCGCGACCGGATCGCCGATTCTCCGAGGCGCTCAGCCGCGCGCCCGCGGTCGGGCGACCAGAGCTCCTCCACCTGGGCCCGCGACCGCTCGAGATCGGAGGCCGGATCCCCCGCAAGGAGATCGAGCCAGTCCGCCGGCCGGTCACCGAGCAACTCGACGGCCCGGTCGTACAACGCACCGAGCGCCGACGGGCCCTGCGCTTCCACCCGCGATCGCCAATGGCCGAAGCCGTCAACCGCCGCGTTCCGCCGGCGCATCGCTGCGTCAGGTGCGTCGTCGGTGGTTCGTCCGTCGACAGGAAGATCGGCGAGCTCGCGATACCTCCCGGGGTCGGCGAGGAGGTCGGGGGTGAAGGCGAGGATCATGTCGCCCGCCTCCGGGAGGCCGGCATTCGACATCAACACATACAGCTCGAGCCGGCCATCGAGGTTGATCAGCCGATGGATCGTCCCGGGCGAGAACCACGCAATCGTGCCGGCGACCAGCGGCGTCTCGCCGTAGCCCTCCCCCGACAGCGTCTGCACCGCACCTTCGCCTGCGATCACCAAGTAGGCCTCAGTGCACACCGTGTGGAGGTGCGGTGAACCTCCGGCCAGCCCATCAGGTCCGAGCGTGTCGTACACACGCACATGACTCACCGACGTCCCGCCCGGCAGCGGCACCCCGAACTGGTCCCCCGGCGTCACCCCGCCACCCCCGCCATAGCCATAGCCATAGCCGCAGCCGTAGTGGCGTTTGCGTCGAGGTTTGGGCGGACCGTGCCACCGGAGCGTCGACGCAAACGGGGTGGTCGGTGGGGGGTCACGCAGAGGCCTCGGGAAGCCACGAGGCGCGGGCGGGGTGATCGACTCCGAGCGGCAGCGTCTCGACCGACCCTGTTCGCGCCGAGTGGTACCAAGCGGTCACCAGTTCGAGCGAAGCCCTGGCGTCGGCGAGCGTGACGAGGAACTCACCGCCGTCGGCGAGCGCGTCGACAAAGCCCTGGAACTGCCCGGTGTACTGCGTGCCGGGCGACCGGAGGTCGGTCCAGACCTGCTCGGCTTCCTCCGCGAAGGCCGACCGCCGGAACTCGAAGTTCCATGGCCCGGCGGCGGGGTCGTACGCCTCGGACGACGACGTGATCGTGACGTTGTCGAAGTGCCAGACGAGCTGTGACGACTCCGACGCAGCACCGAGCGTGACGTTCATCGTGACGAGGCCGCCATCGGCGGTGCGACCGATCGCGACCGCGCAATCCTCGGTCTGGACGTCGTTGACGCGGGTGGCCGCCATCGCGCGGAGTTCGACGAGCGGTCCGGCCATCCACATGAGCAGGTCGTGGTTGTGGATCGCATGACTCAGCACGCACCCGCCGCGCTCGCCGCCCCACGTGCCGCGCCACGGCGCCTCGGCGTAGTAGCCCTTGCCTCGGCGCCACCAGGTGGAAGCCGACGCGGTGAACAGGCGGCCGGTGATCCCGGCGTCGATCAGCGCTCGGGCCCGTGCGGCACCCTCGCCGAAGCGGTACTGGAAGATCGGCATGAATCGGGCACCGGACGTGGCGGCGGCCCGATCGACGGCCTCGGCCAGACGGTCGCACGCAGCGACCGAGTCGACGAGCGGCTTCTCGCAGATCACGTGCACCCCGGCATCGAGGCAGCGGATGACCTGCTCCTCGTGCATCGATGGCGGCGTACACAAGTCGATCACGTCGATCCGGTGCGGCGATGTCGGATCGGCGGCGGCCGCCAACAGATCGTCGAGCGAGGCAACCCCGCGAATCCCCCAGTCGGCCTCGCCCTTGGCCCGCTTGACGTCGTCGATCTCGGCGAACACGGTGGCCGATGCGCCCTCGACCGCCGACCACGACAGCAGGTGGCTCTGGCCGATCCCCATCCCGACCACGCCGACTCGCAGCTCGCTCATCGCTCCGACGCTACCGCGGGCGCAACAAGCCCCTCCCTCCGAACTTCCCCAATCCGATCTCGGTGAGCCACATCCACTCCCCTCACGTTTGCGTCGACATCTTCGTGGAAGGGGCCACCCAAACCCCGACGCAAACGTGGTGGGGAGGCCGTGCGGGGGCCGGTGGGACGGGATCCGCCGAGGCCTGCCAGGATCGGAGCGGCACCACGGGAACGCCGGGCACGGAGGAGGATCGATGGAACACCTGCAAGGACGCGTTGCGATCGTCACCGGCGCGGCTCGAGGGCTCGGACGCGCATTCGCCGAAGCACTGACCGCACAGGGGTGCTCGGTGACGGTCACCGATCGCGACGCGACGATCGTCGACGTCGCCCGGACGATCGGCGCGACCGGACACATCGGCGATGTTGCCGACCCCGACCACGTGCGCGCCGTCGTCGACGCGACCGTCAGCGAACACGGAACGATCGACATCCTGGTCAACAACGCCGGCGAGTTCGTCCTGTCGGGACCCCGCGACGACTGGGAACGCGCCGTCGCCGACTTCGACCGGTTGTTCGGCTCGAACACGAAGGGGGCGTACCTGTTCGGACGAGCCGTAGCCCCAATCATGATCGAACGCGGCGGAGGCGACATCGTCAACATCTCGACCGATCACGTCAAGCCGTGCCCAGACTGCCGCCCTCACCACGGCCACGGCGCCATGGACCTCTACAACGCGTCGAAGTGGGCGCTCAACGGCCTCACGTTCGACTGGGCGATCACGCTCGCCAAGCACCACATCCGGGTCAACAACATCTGCATGGGTGCCACCGACACCGAGATGTTGCGCGGGTTGCTCGGACCGAATGCAGATCCCGAGTTCGTGGCCACGTGGATGCAGCCGGCGCGTGTCGCACAGGTGCTGATCGACCTCGTCGCGGAGGGTCCCGACGGCCGCACCGGCAACAACATCGGGCTCTACGCCGGCTACGAGTGCCGCCTCCCCCCGCCAGACGACCTCTGACCCCCACCAACCTCCGAAACTTGCGCACGGACAGGTTGCGCGCGGGCCACTCCGCGCACAATTCGGCTGGCCTCGTCAGCGTGGCACAACGGCCGTGGGCCGGAAGCCGATCCTGAGTTCCTTCAACGCCCGCAGGAAGTAGTTGGGGGCGATCGTCAGGTCGGTGTCGGGCAGGAACCACATCTCGTCGATGCGCCGCACGAGCGCCTCGAACCCGAACAACAGCTCTCGCCGGGCGAGCGGAGCACCCATGCAGAAGTGGGTGCCGAAGCCGAACGTGAGGTGCTTCTTTGCGTCGTCGCGGTCGAGGTCGAATCGGGCGGGCTCGTCGAAGACCCGATCGTCACGGTTGGCGGCCGCGTAGCCGATCAGCACGCTCGATCCGGCCGGGATCGTCACACCGTGCAGTTCGACATCGACGGCGGCAGTGCGCGTCAGGCGCTGCACGGGGGCTTCGAGGCGGAGCACCTCCTCGACCAGCGCGGGCAGGTAACGCTCGGGGTCGCTCTTCAACCGGTCCCACTGGTCGGGGTGCTCGAGGAGGAGCCGCACACCACCCGACAGCGCGTTCGTCGTGGTCTCGGAGCCGCCGACGAACGTGTCGGCCATCATCTCTGCGTGCAGTTCCTCGTCGGTGAGGCAGCGGCCCCACTCGGGGATCGGCGTGTTGACGAGATCGGAAAGCAGCGTGTCGTCGGGTTCGACGCGGAGCCGCTCGAAGATCGGTTGGAAGTAGTGCTGCGCCTCGATCTCCATCTCGGTCGACCACACGACCTGCTCGGACGTCTGCATCAACCCGAGCCGCTGCACCCACGCATCGGTCCACCCCTTGATGCGCCAGATGTCGTCGGGATTGGCACCCATCTGCACCCCGATGATCACGAGCGGCAGCGGCACCGCGAACTGCCGCACCCACTCGCACGTGCCGTCGTCGATGAACGCGTCGATCAACTCATCGGCGAGCGCTCCGATCTTCGGTTCGAGCTCGGCGATGCGCTTGGGTCGGAAGGCGTGGTTGAACAGCGCACGCATCTCGCGGTGGTTGGGATCGTCGCGCCCGGCGAGCGTCGGCGCGGGCACCCATCCCTTCTCTTCGTACAGCGCCAGGATCTTCGGCGAGGTGCTGCGGCTGCGCTTGTTCGCCGAGCGGGAGTTCACGAACCGTTCGCTGTCGGCGAGCACGGCGCGGACGTCGTCGTGGCGGGTGATCACGTAGCCCTGGAGGCGCTCGTCGAACCAGACCGGCGCCTCGTCGCGCAACGTGCGGTAGGCGCCGTAGGGGCAGTCGTTGATCGCCGGTTCGAAGAAGTTCACATCGGCGAGCGCGATCGGCTCGTCACCTCGCAGCTCCTGTGAATCCGACATCGTGCCCCCAGCCCGCTCGTAAGGTTTGGCGTTCGACACCAATCGTTGCAGTTGGCAGCGTCGGAAATCAGCGTCGGAAGGCCGCGCCTCGACCGGCGATCATCGGCAGGTCGAGGAACGTCTTCACGCCGATGCCCGCGGCGACGATGTACGGGATGGCGTTGATCGCGTGCGCCGCCGTCGAGCCGAGGACATCGCGGTTCCACGAGTGGGGCAGCGTCACGTGCATCTCGGGCTCGCCGGTGATCCGGATCGACCAGTCGCCGACGGGCCAGTCGGGCGCGGCGTCGCGATGCATTCGCCACACGGTCTCCTGACGGACCAGCGCCCGGCCATCGACCATCGCCCTCCACTGCCAGCGCTGGCCGGCCACCGTGCCCGCCGCAACCGTTCCGGCCGCTGTGGCGAGGTCGTCGGTTGCGATCCAGGTCTCCAGGTCCGAGGTCACCTCGTCGACGTGGGCGTCGATGCCGTCAGCGACCATCTGGACGGCTTCGGTGAACAACCCGTCGAGCCACGTGCGATGCCGCACGGCACGCGCCTCGAAATCCTCGGGGGTGCGGCCGAAGTTCATCATCTCGAACATGATCTCGGGCGACGGGTAGTGCTGGAAGTTGCTGATCTCCTGCACACCGATCTGATCGATGCGCAGCGAGAGGCCGGACATCAGCAGCGGGAGGAGGTCGCCGAACCAGCCCGGGTTCGCACCGGTCCCGTGGAACGTGACACCTCCCGCCTCGCAGGCCTGCGTGAGGCGGCCCATCACGTCATCGCCATGGACCTTCGGGTACATGTATCCGACCGTCGTGATCACGTGCTTGCCGCTTGCGAGGAGGCGGCAGAAGTTGTCGAGATCGGCGCCAGGCTCGTCGCCGTAGACGAGTGATGGCAGCGGCATGTGGAGCACGACATCGGCGTCGAGCGCAAGGATCTCGTCGATGTCGCCCGTGGCGGACACGCCGAGCGGGTCGATCCCTGCGATGGTGCCGGCGTCACGGCCGACCTTGTCGAGGTTGCCGACGAGCAGCCCCACGAGTTCGGTGTCAGGCCTCGACGCCACCGTTGCGATCGCCGAGCGACCGACATTCCCACTCCCCCACTGCACCACGCGAATCCCCATCGGGCCACGGTAGATCGTCGCCCACCGGATCTCGGTGTCCTCGGTTCCGGTGTCCGGGACTCACGCCACCGAGATCGCGTGTGCGAGGGATGACGGACCGGCGGTCACTCCGCCCGTGCGCCCCACCTACCGGCGGCGGCCTGGGCGCGCAGGCAGACGTCGGTGACGTCGATGGCGTGCTGCTGGGTCATCAGGCGCTCTCCTCCGTCGGCGAGGTCGGCGAGGAGTTGCTCGCCCCAGTCGACAACCACGCCAGAGATGTCGACCCGGCGGGTGCCGTCGGCGTCGACGACGATCAAGTGCTCGGCGCCCTCGACCCCGGCGACGTCGACGTTGGCCCGGGCCTCGATCGTGCCCTCGGTGCCGACAATCGTGAGCCGGCAGTCGCCCCACGTCCCCAACCCCTTCGCCGTCAGGTAGTCCAACCGGTGGTCGCCCACCACGGTCCCCCGAGCCCCGGTCTCCAGGGACCTCGGTGGTTCCCGGAGACCCGGGCTGGGGGAACCAGCGAGGGTCATCGAGCCGATGTCCTGCATGGTGGGATGGCCGGGGCTGGCGACGTTGCCGACCATCGACGACACGATCGAGACGTCGGCAGCGGTGGCACCGGTGATCGACATGAACTGATCGACCTGGTGCGAGCCGATGTCGACGAGGATGCCGCCGGTCGCCTCGGGATCCCAGAACCAGTCCGGACGGCGTTTCGCCCACATCGTGTGCGGGCCCGCGCCGACGATGTGCACGATCTGGCCGACGGCGCCCGACTGCGCGAGGCGGACGGCTTCGTTGATCGCCCGGTTCTCGAACCGCTCGGTGAACAGCACGGTCCACGGCCGGCCGGGGCGATCTGCCACCGCATCGCGTATCGCGTCGAGTTGGTCCATCGTGGTGAGGCCCGGCTTGTCGCTGATCACGTGCTTGCCGGCGGCGATCGCGGCGAGCGCGATCGAGGCGCGCCGGTTTGGCACCGCCGCGGTGATGATGAGATCGATCGAGTCATCTTCGAGGATGTCGTCGAAGGACATCTCCCTCGAGCCGGCCTGCCATCCCGAGTAGTGCTCGACGAACTGGCCCTCGGCGGTGTGGGCCACCGCGGTGGCGCCGGCCTTCACCAACCGATCGATGATCTCGTACAGGTGGTTGTGATCAGCCCCGACCAGCGCGAGCCGCCCACTCATCGCGGCCCTCCGATTGCACCAGGGGTCAGACCCGCGATGTAATCGACCG
>DATLBC010000144.1:0-2080 GCA_035527095.1 Ilumatobacteraceae bacterium
CCGTCGAAGCCGACGTCGGCGTACGCGAAGTCGTGCACGACGATCATCTCGTGCTCGCGGCAGAAGTCGACGACGCGCTGCATGAACGCCAGATCGACGGTGGCGCCCGTCGGGTTGTGCGGGAACGAGATCACGAGCACCCGCGGCTTGGGCCAGCCCACGTCCCACGCCGTCTGCAGGCTGTCCATGAAGTCGTCGGCGAAGTGCTCGCGCTGGTCGGGGTCGGCCAGGAACTTCATCGGCACTTGGCGCAGGTCGGCGCCGGCGAACAACGGTCCGTAGATGTGGATCGGGTAGCTCGGGCTGGGCACGATCGCCGCATCGCCACGGTCGAGCAGCACCCACATCAGATGGCTGAAGCCCTCCTTCGAACCGATCGTGTTGGTGATCTCCAGCTCGGTGTCGAGATCGACGTCCCACTTGGCCTTGTAGTAGCCGGCGATGGCCTCGCGCAGCTTCGGCAGTCCACGGCTCAGCGAGTACCGGTGGTTCTTGGGGTTGCGCGCTGCCTCGGCGAGCTTGTCGACGGCGATCTGGGGCGACGGGATGTCGGGATTGCCGAAGCCGAGGTCGACGACGTCGGCGCCTGCCCGGCGCGCCTCGATCTTCAAGCCGTTGATGATCGAAAAGACGTATGGGGGCAGGTTCTCGATGCGCCGGAATTCCATCATTCCGAGGGTATCTGGCGTGCGTGTGCGATGCTGGCAGCGATGCCCAAGACACCAGCCCCCGATTGCATCCACGTCGTGATCGAGATCCCGCGCGGAAGCCGCAACAAGTACGAGATCGACCACGAGGACGGCAAGGTCTACCTCGACCGGCGTCTCTTCACCGCGACCACCTACCCGGCCGATTATGGGTTCCTTCCGGAGACCCTCGCGGGCGACGGCGACCCGCTCGACGCGCTCGTCCTGCTCGAGGATCCGGTGTACCCGGGCGTCATCGTCGAGTGCCGACCGATCGGCGTGCTCTACATGCGCGACGAGGCCGGGGAGGACGCGAAGCTGATCTGCGTGCCACCGCGCGAGCCACGCTTCGAGAACGTCAACGAACTGTCGGGCCTCCCCCATCAGCTCGTCGAGGAGATCGAGCACTTCTTCAACGTCTACAAGGCGTTGGAGCCCGACAAGCACTCCTCCAGCCAGGGTACGGGCGACCGGGCCGCGGCGTGGCGCGAGATCAACCAGGCCCGGGCGAACTACTACCCCCACTGACTCGCCGGCCATCGTGCTCGGCGAGTTCGGGGAGCATGGCAGCGCCCACGGCACCCGCGAGCGGGCCGAGTCGAGCGAACTCGATGCTGGGGATCGGGCGGAGGTGCGGTTGGTAGAGCAGTTCGCCGAACCAGCGGCGGATCGGTTCGAGGTAGAGGTCCGAGGCGGCGGCCAGGCCGCCGCCGAGCACGAATATCTCCGGGTCGAGCGCGTTGGTGAGGTTGGCCAGGCCGATGGCCACCCACCGCGAGAAGTCGTCGATCACAGCGAGCGCCTCGTGGTCGCCGTCGCGGGCAGCGGCCTGCACGTGTTCGCCCCGCACGGCCTGAGGGTCGCCACCGGCGTGATGGACCACGTTGCGCAGACGATGACCTGTGGCGGCGTCGCGGGCGAGCATCGCCAGGCCCGAGCCTGACGCGTACCGTTCCCAACAACCACGTCGCCCGCACGGACACAGCGGTCCGGAGGGGTCGACCACCATGTGACCCAGCTCCCCGGCGAACCCGTTGTGTCCGCGGGTCAGCGCGCCGTTGGCGACGATGCCACCGCCGATACCTGTACCGAGCGTGACGAGAATCATGTCGCTGGTGCCTCGCCCTGCGCCGAGCAACCATTCGGCCACGGTGGCACACGTGGCGTCGTTGTCGGCGAAGACAGCGGTGCCGAACCGCTCCGTCAGGAGCTCGGCAATGGCGAAGTCGGCAACGCCATCGAGGTTTGGCGCTGCACGCAACACGCCGCCTCGTGTCACCAGGCCGGGGACGCCGACCCCGATGCTCCCGTCGTGACCGACCTCGTCGGCGAGCTCGAACAGCACCTCGATCAGCGCCTCGAGGCTGTGATCGCCGCGCGGCGTGGGACGCTGC
>DATLBC010000145.1:0-6597 GCA_035527095.1 Ilumatobacteraceae bacterium
GCTCATCGTCACCTACGTCGCCGTCGTCGCCACCGGCATTCTCGCCATCGGCTACCTCTTCAACCTCGTCCTCTGAAAGGTCGAATCATGGACATCAAGATCCTCGGCACCGGATGCGCCAAGTGCCAGAAGCTCGAACAGACCACACGCGAGGCCGTTGCATCGCTCGGCCTCGATGCCACCATCGACAAGGTCACCGACCCCGGCGAGATCGCCTCGTGGGGCGTGATGACCACGCCGGCGCTCGTGGTCGACGATCGGATCGTCACCGCTGGGCGCGTGCCGAGCGAGGCCGACCTGGCCGCGCTGCTGTCCGGAACCCCCTGACGCGCCCAGCGTGCCAGCGGGTCACCACCACGTTTGTGTGCAACTCCGGATGGGACGGGTCGTCCGAATTTGTACGCAAACGGATTCAGAACAGCGAGTTCTGCTCGGGTTCGGGCGGCCGTGGGCCGAGGTCCTCGATGTCGAGCAGCTGCGCCAGGTCGGTGACCGGGGTGGCGCCGCGGCGGACCAGTGCATGGTTGCCGGCCGTCGCGCCGTCGCCCATCCAGACCGCGACCGGGCAGTAGCGGCGTTCGAGGGCCTCCTTCGCTCCGGCCCACGTGCCGCCTGATCCATCCTCGGCGGTGACGACGAACGTCACCTGCGACAGGGCGTAGACGATCTTGTTGCGACCGAGCGCACTGGCCGCGCTGAATCGGGCGTCGGGGGCGTACGGGCTCGCGAGACACAGCTCGCCGGCGTGCACTCGTCGGCGGACCGCCGCGCTGCGCGATGCCTGCGAGATCCCCTCCGCCGGAACTCCAACCACTGCGCCGCCGACATCGTGCGCGCTGTCCATCGCCACGTGGTCGACGCCGCGGGCCAGCCCGCTGACCACGGACCAGCCATGCCGCACTGCGAGCTCGGCAGCGGAGCGGGTCACGTCGAGGGCGGGCTCGTCGGCGTCGCGGGAACCGACGACACCGAGGCTTGGGCCCTCGAGCCAGTCGACCGGACCGGCCGTCAGCAGGAACGGCGGGCACCCATCGCCAAGGCGGTCGCCCAGGCGTGCCGGGAACCGGTCATCGAACGCGGAGACGAGCGACACACCACCGTCGGCGAGGCGCTCTTGCTCGAAGCTCATCGCCGTGGCCGCATCGAGGAGCGTGCGGTAGCGGGCGGCCTCATCCGCATCGACACCCGTGCGCCCGGCGATCGTTGCGGGATCGGCGTGGAGCAGGTCGGCCGGATCGATGCGTTCGACGAGCTGCCAGAACTCGCGGGCGGTCAACGGCTTCGCGCCGAGCGGTACGAGGCGGTTGGTGAGCAGCAATGCGGCTCGGGTGCGATCGGGCGACGGTGACATCACGACATCAGAACGTCGACGACAGCGCCGCTGGATGAACGAGCGGAACGCCCGCGCGCCGCAGCAGTCGCCCGACTTCGGTCATGGTCCAACCCGAGTCGACGAGGTCGTCGATGAGCAGGACGGGAGCATCGACGACCGGGCCGGCGACAGCAAACGCACCGTCGACGTTGGCCTGCTGGTGCGCCGAGTTCTTCTGCTCCTTCTGCGTGGGCCGCTCGGCGATGCGTTCGAGCACCGGGTGATACGGAAGGCCCAGCCGGGCGGCAACGCGTTCGGCGAACTCGGGCACCAGCGTCGGGTAGCGCGTCGACGGCACTGCGGTGACCCATTCGGGCACAGGGGTCGGCGCCCAGTCGGCGATCACTTCGGAGATCGCGTCGACGAGTCGGTCGTCGAATCGGCCGGCGGTGAGTTTGCCGTCGCGAACGAGTTGGCCCCATCCGGCGTCGCCCCACATCGCGAGGGCGCGGCCGCTGGATGTCTGTTGCTCGGTGGGAATCTTCTTGCGGCCGCCGGTGTCGGCGTCGAGGTACATCTTCTTGGGGTTGATCTCGATCGGGCGGGTGAGCAGGAACCGCTCGGCGGCTGCCGCGAGTTCGACCGACGGCTGGCGGATGGCCGTGTCGCCCGTGCAGTTGTCGCAGATGGCGCAGTCGTCGGCCGCCGGGTCGTCGAGCAGGTTCGCGATGAATCGCATCCGGCACCTCGTGGTGTGGAAGTAGTCGACCATCGCCTGCTGTTCGAGCCGACGCTCCATCGTGACTGCCTCGACGCGGCTGGCCGGATACGTCCACGGCGCAAGCGTGCGCTGGTAGCTCGTGCCGGCCACCCGTTCGAGCACGCCGTCGACATCGAGTTGCTTGACCACGAGTTCCAGCGTGCCGATCCTCACGTTGAGCTTCACCTGGATGGCCATCAGCGGCACCGGCCCGTCGAACGAGTCGAATGCCTGGACGATGTCGTTGACGAGGTGTTCCTCGGCGAAGGCCTGCTCGATGAACCAGTCCTGGATCTGTTCGTCCTCCTGGCCGCGCAGCAGGATGCCACGGCTGGTCTCGAGCGCTCGGCCGGCGCGGCCGACCTGCTGGTAGTAGGCGACGGGAGAGCCGGGCGACTGGAAGTGGACGACGAAGCTGAGGTCGGGCTTGTCGTAGCCCATGCCGAGTGCAGTGGTGGCGACGAGCGCCTTGATCTCGTTGGTCTGCAGCTTGCGTTCGGCCTCGATGCGGGCGTCGTTGTCGAGCGAGCCGAAGTAGGCCTCGACCTCGATGCCCTGCGACGTGAGCCAGGCGGCGACGTTCTCGACATCACGAACGGTGAGGCAGTAGACGATTCCCGAACCATGGAGTTCCGGGAGCGTGTCGGCGAGCCAGGCGAGGCGTTCGGCCTGCCGATCGAGGCGGATCGTGCTGAGGGCGAGCCCCTCGCGACGCAACGGCCCGCGGAAGGTGGTCAGCTCGGCGCCGAGCTGGTCGGCGACGTCGCTGACGACGCGGTCGTTGGCCGTGGCGGTGCAGCCGAGGATCGGCACCGACGAACCGGCGAGCCGGTCGACGATGCGGCCGATGCGGCGGTAGTCGGGCCGGAAGTCGTGGCCCCAGTCGGAGATGCAGTGCACCTCGTCGATCACGATCAGCCCGGGCCGGGCACCGACGATCGGCATGATCTTGTTCCCGAATTCAGGGTTGGCGAGCCGCTCGGGCGAGATCACCAGCAGGTCGACCTCGTCGGCGCGCAGCTGCCGTTCGAGTTCGGCGATGGTGGTGGCCGATGCGCTGTTGATCGTCTCGCAGCGCAGCCCCAGACGGCGCGCTGCGTCGATCTGGTTGCGCATCAGCGCGAGCAGCGGCGAGATCAGCAGCGTCGGCCCCGCGCCCTGTGCCCGCAGGAGGTGGGTGGTGAGGAAGTAGACGGCGCTCTTGCCCCAACCGGTGCGCTGCACCACGAGCACCCGCCCACGATCGTCGACCAGCGCCGAGATCGCTTCGCGCTGGCCGTCACGGAACTCGGCGTCGGGACGCCCGGTCAACGTGCGGAGTACTTCGAGCAGTGGGTCGGGTTCCGCCATGCACCCATCATGGCGGAGGGGTGCTGCGGAGTTGGTCAGAGCAGGGCGGTGAGTCGCTGGCGCTTGGCCTGGTATTCGTCCTCGGTCAGGAACCCGGCGACCCGCAAGGCGCCCACGGCGCTCAGCAGCACCTCGGCCTCGATGCTGCGCAACCACGACACGCCGGCCGAGTCGTCGGTGGCGTCGAAGGGCGAGGAATCTGCATGTACCAGCACATCCATGTATCGGCGCGGAGATCTGCCAGCTTGATTCGGTGCCGGCGATCGAGCGGCCCGAGGCTGTTTCATTGTGACACCCGTTGTCACGCCTCATGGGTAGCGCCGACCTCCGGCGCCGAACCATCAGATCAAGAAACGGGGCAACACCAATGGGGCCGATCGAACAGCTCTCCTACATTCTTCCCACCTGCAGCTCGGTGGTCGATCGCATCCAGGTGATGCAGATGGACGATCCGACACCGTGCGAGAAGTTCACGGTGCGCCAGATCCTCGAACACATGATGATTCCAGCGGCCACCTTCACGTACATGTTCCGCGGCCTGGAGGCGCCCGAGCTCACACTGCCTGAGTTCGACGGACGGGTCCCGGCGCCAGAGTTCCGCGAGGTGATGGACGACCTGCTCGACGCCATCACGTCGCCGGGGGCACTCGAGCGGACCATCGACTCACCGTTCGGCACGATGGACGGTGACACGTTCGCTCGCCTGGTTGCGTTCGACGGTCTCGTTCACAGCTGGGACCTGGCGACGGCAACCGGACAGCACCTGGCGCTACCACCCGCCGTCGTCGACGCCGTGTCGAGCTTCGCTCGTGGGGCGCTCACCGACGACATGCGCGACGGTGACACGTTCAAGCAACCGACCAACGTCGACGCTGGGGTCGGCTCGATCGAGCAGCTCGCGGCGTTCAGCGGCCGAGCGGTGCCCGTCGCCGCCTGATCTCACGGAGTCATACTTCACAGTATGACTCATCGAGTGGGCACGAAAGGCCAGGTCGTCATCCCCAAGGAACTGCGGGACGAGCTCGGCATCGAGCCTGGCGACGAAGTCAGTTTCTGGCGTGACGGCGACCACGTGGCGATTCGGTCGGCACGGCATCGGCCTCCCCTCCGAGGTCGCTTCGAGGGGTCCGGCCTCACCGACGACCTCGTCGTTCAGCGGCGCGCCGACCGCGAACGCGAAGCACGCCGGTGACCATCGTCCTCGATTCCTGGGCGGTGCTGCGATACCTCGAGGACGCTCAACCGGCCGCCGATCTGGTGGCTGCGTTGCTCGACGAGCAAGAACCGTTGATGTCGTGGATCAACCTCGGCGAGGTGCACTACGTGCTCCGCCGCGCACACGGCGAGGACGCAGCGACGGAAACGGTCCGCGATCTTCGGGAGGTCGTCGACGTCCGCCTTCCCGATGAACGACTGGTGCTCGACGCAGCTCGGATCAAGGCCGACAATCCGATGGCCTTCGCAAACGCGTTTGGCGCGGCGCTCACGGTTGCCGAGCGGGCGATCCTGTGGACCGGCGACCCGGAGTTGCTCGTCGACGGCGCTGCTTGGCTGTGGCGAGATCTCCGCAGCGTCGAGTGAGCGCTGCAGCGCCGGGGCCCATCGCGAGCTTCAGCCGTCGGCGCGTGCTGGCGTGGAGGGCCAGGTGCCACTACGGAACGCGTGCCACGCACCGGTTGAACCCAACGCCCACACCACCAAGACGGGCTGGAAGAACAGCCGGACGAATCGCTTCGCGTCGGTGTCGAGCCCAAACGCGTCGACGCCCTCGACCCACTGCGCGATGTTGCCGGGGAAGATGACGACGAAGAACGCTGCCAAGATCGTGCCGACGATCACGCGGTGTCGGGGCAGGGCGATCAGCGCCACGCCCAGTGCGATCTCGACCACGCCGGACGCGAGCACCACCAGGTCCTCGTCGATCGGGAACCAGCTCGGCACCTGCGCCTGGAACTCGGTGCGCTGGTTGGTGAGGTGGCCGATGCCCGCACCGATCAGTGCGGCGCCGAGCACCCAGCGAAGGACCGCACGGAGATCGACCCTGCCGAATCGTCGTGAAGTCTCGGACACGGTGTGATGGTACGGCGGGACCGGTCGATCAGCCCGGCTCGATGAACGAGCGCACCAGGTTGGCGACCGTGCTCCGCTCGTGGGCGGCGTCGGTGGTGCCGCCGCACATGCGCCGCGATGCCGTCGCCGGCCGGTCGTCGAGCATGTCGCCGTGGCCCATCGAGGCGATCACGGTGTGCGTCGACCCGGGTGGCGCCGCAGCTGCGAAGTGTCAAAGGTTGACCACTTCGGGTGCGCACTTCCCGCCAACGCGGTGGGTCGTCGTCCGGCGCCATCGACCGGGTCGATCGCGATGACGCCGACGGGAACAACCTGTTCGGCGACTCGCCCGGCGACCTGGACCCCGTGCTCGGCCTCCTCCATCGCGGACGGACGCCCGATGAGTGGGCCGGGACCCCGGCGATACATCTGCGGCGCCACGATCGAGGTCTGGTCGGAGACAATCGAGGCGAACAACGACCGGTAGCTCCACGGCGACACCATGAACCCGGCGAAGAAGACCACCACCCGACCGCCGTGTGTCTCGGGGCTACCGGAGTCGACCAACAGGGCGCGCACTGCGCCGGGCGACAGTGGCGGTGGCGAACACGAATCGACGGGGCGGACTCAGTTGCCCGAGCGGCTCGCGACGCAGATCGGGATGTCGCAGTCGGCCGACTTGCACGGCCGCCGCGCTCGGTGGCGTCGAGCGCGCTCTTGCGCGAAGCCTTCGACGCACATGTGGTTGCCGCAGGTCTCGAGCCCACACGACAGGCCGGCTCGGTGCTTCTCGGTCTGTCGACGAAGCACCGTGCCGGCATCATCGGTCGACTCGTCGGAACCCTGCACAGCCGGCGCGGCAGGGGCCGGTTCGGCGTGCTTCGCTTGCACGCACACCGGGACCGGGCAGTTGTTCCGTCCGCAGGGCTCACCCTTCGCATGCGCAGAAGTCTGGGCGTCGGCTTTCCGTTGGGCCTTGCTCAGGCGACGCTTCTCGCGCAGCGGCGCACAGACCTTGCAGGTGCGGACCTTGCAGATCCGGCCACGTGCGTGGGCAGTCGCCTGCAGCTGCTTCGGCGTCGGAGCAGGCGCGTCCGCGGGCGCGTTGCCAGCGCGATTCGCCGTG
>DATLBC010000146.1:0-29163 GCA_035527095.1 Ilumatobacteraceae bacterium
GGCGACCACGCTCGCCGGGATGCCGCCGTCGACGCCCGCGGCGAGTGCCTGGTTGATGAACTGGGCCATCGGTGAGTCGACGGTCTCGGGCTCCTTGTCCTTGCTCATCAGGTCGGTCTTGACGAACTCCGGGCAGAGCACACTCGCACCGACTGGCGACCCCAGCAGTTCGAGCTCGAGGAACAGACTCTCGCTCAGGCCGACGACCGCATGCTTGCTCGCCACGTATGGCGCGATGCCCGGGGCGCCGTTGAGGCCGGCGTGCGAGGCGGTGCTCACGATGTGGCCGACGCCCTGCTGTTGCATCACCGGGAGCGCCGCGCGGATGCCGTGGACGACGCCGAGCACGTTGACGTCGAGGACACGGCGCCACAGGTCGATCGGGTCGGTCCAGGCGTCACCGACGCCCGCGATCCCCGCGTTGTTGAACATGACATGCACTGCGCCGAACTGCTCAAGCGCGTACTCGATCAGCGCGTTGACCTCTTCCGCAGCCGTGGTGTTGCACACCATCGTTGCGACGGATGCGCCGTCCTCGCTGAGTCGGGCCTCGACGTCGCGCAGCTTCGGCGCGTCGATGTCGGCGAGCACCACGCTCATTCCCTCGGCGATCATCGCCTCGGCGACGGCGAGTCCGATCCCGCTCGCACCGCCCGTGATCACAGCGACGTTGCCGGGCGCAACGGCCGGCGGACGCGTGGATGCAGTCGACGAGTCGGACATCGCCCAAATCTAGGACGCCGCACCCTGCCGACGGCGCGATGGCCCCACCACATCACCCACGTCTGCGGCGAGATCTGGGTGGGCCGGGTCACCCAGATCCTGACGCAAACGGTGTTGCTCGACGCGGTGAGGTGGGGCGGTCAGAACGAGTGGTAGCCACCGTCGATCGTGATGACGTCGCCGGTGTGATAGCTCGACGCCCGGCTCGCCAGGTACACGGCGAGGCCGCCGAAGTCGTCGGCCGTGCCCCAGCGCCGCATCGGGACGCGAGGAAGCACATTCGCCACGAACTTGTCCCAGCCGAATGCGCCGGCCGTCATGTCGGTCTCGATCCAGCCCGGGAGCACGGAGTTGCACCGGATGCCGTGGCGGGCGTGCTGGACCGCAATCGCCTTCATCATCGAGTTCACACCGGCCTTCGAGGCGCCGTAGTGCTGGCCCGACTGCTGGCCGAAGAACGCCGACCCCGACGTGGTGAACACGATCGACCCGCCGGCCTCGTCGCCATCGCCCTGGCGCGACACCATGTGCTTGGCGGCCTCGCGCGACGTGAAGAAGGCACCGTCGAGGTTGACCCGCATCACGCGCCGCCACTCGTCCGACGTCATCCCCACGAAGCTCGATGCCTGGCCACCGATGCCGGCGTTGACGAAGCACGAGTCGACCCGGCCGAGTTCGCCGATCGTGTCGGCCATCGCCTGCACCACCGCGTCTTCGTCGCCGACGTCACACACGATCGACAACAGCTCGACGTCGTGGCGACCGAGCTGCTCGATCGCAGCATCGTTCTTGTCCGGGTTCGTGCCCCAGATCGCGACATCGGCACCGTGCGCCGCGAGCGCGTCGGCCATCCCGAGCCCGATGCCGCCGTTGCCACCGGTCACCACCGCGACGTGGCCGGTGAGGTCGAATGGGGATCCAGCGGGAAGCGTCATGCGGTCGACTGTACGGGTCCGTCACGCACCGACGCGACAGTGGAGATAGCGTCGCAGTTGCATGTATCTCGAGCGAGTCCGCCAACCCGCCGATCTGCGAGATTTGTCGTACGACGAACTACGCGACCTCGCCGGCGAGATCCGCGACTTCGTCGTGTCCGCGGTGTCTGACACCGGCGGCCACCTCGGATCGAATCTCGGCGCCGTCGAACTCACCCTTGCGCTGCACCGGGTGTTCGAGTCCCCCTCCGACGCGATCCTCTGGGACACCGGGCACCAGGCCTACATCCACAAGATCGTCACCGGTCGCCAACGGCAGTTCGAGCAGTTGCGTCAACAGGGTGGGCTCTCCGGGTATCCGAGCCGCGAGGAATCGGAACACGACTACATCGAGAACAGCCACGCCTCGACGGTGTTGTCCTACGCGTACGGCATGGCGGTGGCCCGTGACCTCGGCACCGACCCGCACCGACACATCGTCGCGGTCATCGGCGACGGCTCGCTGACGGGCGGGATGGCCTACGAAGCGATCAACAACATCGGTCACGGCGACAAGCAGGTCATCATCGTCCTCAACGACAACGGCCGCTCGTACGCCCCGACGGTCTCGATGCTGTCGGCCAGCGCCCAGGGTCGAGACGTGACGGAGAACCATCCGAGCGTGACCGACCGCGTGACCGACAAGTTGTCGCACGCCCTCACCGACATCCGCACCAACCCGGTGTACGTCCGACGCCAACGGCGCCTCGAGGACTTCCTCGGGCACCTTCCCGTCGTCGGCCATCAGGCCGAATCGGCGATGGACGCATTCAAGGCAGGCGTGCGCGAGTTCCTCCAGCCGCCGTCGTTCTTCGAGGCGCTCGGTGTGCGCTACGTCGGCCCGTTCGACGGCCACAACGTCGAAGAGATGGAGCACGCGTTCCGCAACGCGATCGAACTGTCGGACGAGGGCCCGATCCTCGTGCACGTCCTCACGCAGAAGGGCCGCGGCTACTCCCCCGCGGAGGACGACGACGAGAAGCACCTCCACGATGCGCCGGTGTTCGACCCACTCGTCGGACCACCGAAGGCGGTGTCGACCGGATACACGCAGTCGTTCGCCGAGGCGATCCTCAAGGAGGCCGAGGCCGACGACCGGATCGTGGCGATCACCGCAGCGATGCCGGGCCCGACCGGGCTGCTGCCGTTCCAGGAGCGTTTCCCGGACCGGTTCTTCGATGTCGGGATCGCCGAACAGCACGCGGTCACCGGGGCGGCCGGGATGGCGATGGGCGGCCTTCGTCCGATCGTCGCGATCTACTCGACGTTCCTCAACCGGGCATGGGACCAAGTGGTGTACGACGTTGCGTTGCACCGCCTGCCAGTGATCTTCTGCCTCGACCGAGCCGGGGTCACCGGTCCCGACGGCGCGAGCCACCACGGGGTGTACGACATGGCCCTGTTGTCGAAGGTGCCCGGCATGCGTGTTCTCGCTCCGTCGAGCGCCCAGGAACTCGCCCAGATGATGCACGACGCAGTGACCCTGGTCGACGCCGGGCCGATCGCCATCCGCTACCCCCGCGGCGCTGCCCGCCAGGTGGGCGAACACGAGGTCGGTTCGGGTCTCTCGGCCCGCAAAGTGGCCGAGGGGTCGGGTACGTGCATCATCGCCATCGGCAAGATGCTCGAGACCGCCGAGAAGGCCGCCGCCACGTTGGCCGCCGATGGTGTCGACGTCACCGTCTGGGATGCCCGTTGTTGCGCTCCGCTCGATCCGCAGATGATCACAGATGCTGCAGCCCATGATCGGGTGATCACGATCGAGGACGGCGTACGCGATGGCGGCATCGGCATGGCGATCGCCGACGCGATCTGCGCGATCGATCAGTCGACGCACGTCGACGTGCTCGGCCTGCCCACCAAGTTCATCCCGCACGATCCGAAGTCCGACGCCATCCTGACCCGGTTCGGCCTCGACGTCGACGGCGTCGTCTCACTCGCCCGCGCCCACTGACCCTGGTCCCCCGAGCCCGGGTCTCCGGGAACCAGCGTGGCCCCCGCAGACCCGGGCTGGGGGAACCGCGAGGTGGGTTCTCGTAGGGTTGGTGGTGTGAGCGCATCGCCCGATCTCGATCTGTACGCCGCCTTTACGCACCTTCGTTTCGAGCGGCCGAGCGATGGTGTGCTGCTGATCACGCTCGACGACCCCGAGCGGCTCAACGCAACCGGACCCGACATGCATCTGCAGTTGTCGCGGGTGTTCCGTACGGTCGATGACGACCCGACGGTTCGTGCGGTCGTCGTCACCGGGGCCGGCAAGGCATTCTCTGCCGGCGGTGATCTCGACTGGATCGCCGAACAGGTCGGCGACTACGCCCAGACGATTCGAGTGATGCGCGAGGCCGGCGACATCGTGCGAACGATGATCGACTGCGACACACCGATCGTGTCGGCGATCAACGGCGTCGCAGTGGGCGCCGGTCTCGCCGTTGCCTTGATGGCCGACGTGAGCATCATCGACGAGGACGCCAAACTCACCGACGGGCACATCCGTCTCGGTGTGGCCGGCGGCGACCACGCAGTGGCGATCTGGCCACTGCTGTGCGGCATGGCGAAGGCCAAGTACTACCTCTTGACCGCCGACTTCCTCGACGGGCGCGAGGCCGAACGGATCGGGCTCGTTTCGAAGGCCGTGCCCGCCGACAACGTGCTCTCGACAGCGATGGGTGTGGCGGAGAAACTCGCTGCCGGACCGGTCGACGCCACGCGGATGACCAAGCGGGCCCTCAACCACTGGTTGCGTCAGGCGCTGCCGAACTTCGAAGCGTCGCTGGCCTACGAGATGCTGAACTTCCTCGGCCCCGACGCCGCCGAAGGTTTGGCTGCGCTGCAGGAGAAGCGACGACCGGACTTCCACCCGACGGTCCCAGGCGATGCGGGAGCCATCGAGTGAGGGACCTCGAGGACCTCGACCTGTCGCACGACCTCGCGCTGGCGCTCGACGTTGCC
Organism: Ilumatobacteraceae bacterium; assembly: GCA_035527095.1. GTDB lineage: Bacteria > Actinomycetota > Acidimicrobiia > Acidimicrobiales > Ilumatobacteraceae > Sva-07. The sequence continues at coordinate 4,647 of DATLBC010000146.1, forward strand.
GACCTGGTCGATGCGTTCACGCTGCCGCACTTCCACGAGGCCGACTTCACGGTCGACTGGAAGCAGAACCAGACTGAGGTCACCGAGATCGATCGCCGTGCGGAGACGATGATCGTCGAACACCTGGTGCGCGAGCGGCCGGGCCACGGGGCATTCGGTGAGGAACACGGCGTCGCAGGCGATCGGCGCTCGCCATGGCGATGGGTGATCGACCCGATCGACGGCACCTCGGGGTTCGTGCGCGGCATCCCGATCTGGGCCACTTTGATCGCGCTGACGCACGTCGAGCGTGGCGCCGTGATGGGGGTGGTCTCGGCGCCGGCGCTCGGTCGCCGCTGGTGGGGAGGCCTCGGGCTCGGTGCCTCGATGAGCGTGTTCGGCGATGAACGTCCGATCGTGGTGTCGACCATCGACGATCTCGCCGAAGCGCAGGTCAGCATCACCCACAACCGCGGCTGGGATGCGTTGGGCCTCACCGACGCACTCGTGCGCCTCCAACAACGGGCGCGTCGTTCGCGAGGTGTCGGCGATTTCTGGCAGCACATGCTGGTGGCGGAGGGGGCGATGGATGTCGCCGTCGATGCAGTTGGCGTCGCGCCCTACGACATCGCCGCGGTCAAACCGATCGTCGAGGCCGCGGGCGGCAGCCTGACCGATCGTTTCGGCGAGCCGACCCACGAACACGAGACGGCCATCAGCACCAACAGGCTCCTGCACGACGTGGTCCTCGCCGAACTCGGCGCCTGACCGACGCGACGTGTCGGGCACCTCGCGTGGGCCGCAGCGGGTAGCGTCGTCAGCCATGTCAAGCGAGACACCGTCGCCGTACCAGACTCCGGCGAGCGCTGACGTTGCGCCGGAGACATTGGCGATCACCGCCGGCCGGGCAGCGAGCGGATCGTCGCTCGCCCCGGCGCTGTGGGCATCGAGCACGTGGGAGTCCGAGAGCCTCGACGACGCTCACCGACGAGCCACGTCGTTGCGCCACGATGGATTCTACTCGCGCTACTCGAACCCGACCGTTCGGTCGTTCGAGCAGGCGATGTCCGAACTGGAAGGTGCCGAGGAGTCCCTCGCATTCGCATCCGGCATGGGAGCGATCGCCTCGACCGTCTTCGCATTGTGTTCGTCGGGCAGCCACATCGTCGCCCAACGTCAGCTCTACGCCGGAACGCTCGCGTTCCTTCAGGGGCCGTGCCGACGAATGGGCATCGACGTCACCTACGTCGATGTCGCCACGCCCGGCGCCTTCGCCGAAGCGGTCGAACCCGGCCGCACGATGCTGGTGCTCGCAGAGACACCGTCGAACCCCCTGTTGGAGTTGGCCGATCTCGACGAACTGGGCTCGATCAAGGGCCCGTTCACCGTGGTCGATTCGACGTTCGCAACGCCACTCGGGCAGCAGCCGCTCGCGCACGGCATCGATGTCTCGCTGCACTCGGCCACCAAGGGGATCGCTGGCCACAACGACGCCACGCTGGGAGTCATCTCGGGCGATGCGGACCTGCTCGGCGAGATCTGGGCGTATTCGGTGCTCCACGGCGCGACCCCGTCACCGTTCGACGCGTTGAACGCACTTCGAGGCCTCCGGACGATCGGGGTGCGCACGCGCCAACAGAACGAAACAGCACGCTCGCTGGCGATCACGTTGGCCGACCATCCCGAAGTTGTCGCCGTGCACTACCCGGGCCTGAGCGAGCATCCCCAACATGCGCTCGCCACCAAGCAACTGCGCCAGTACGGCACGGTCTTGTCGTTCGACCTCGCCGACCGCGACAGGGCCTCAGCACTGCTCAGTCGATTGCGCGTGGCGCGCGTGGCCACCTCGCTCGGTGGCCCCGAGACGATCGTTTGCCACCCGTCGACGTCGACGCATGCGAGCCTGACCCCGGACGAGAAGGTCGCCGCGGGCGTCAGCGATGGTCTGCTGCGCGTGTCGGTCGGGCTCGAGGACACCGGCGACCTCGTCGCCGACTTCGAGCAGGCACTCGAAACACCCGCCTGACGCAGCTGACGATCACTCGTCGATCGGCAGCGGCGACGGACCGAAGTTGAACCACCGACCGAGCACCGCGTCGATGTCGTTGTCGGAACCCGTCCAGTCGTAGCTGCGGACCTGTTCACGGCTGCGGCGGCCGAGCCGTGAGCGGAACAGCTCGAACACCGACACTCCGCACAAGGTGACGGTCGAGGTGTTCGCGGCATCGCCGGAGACGATGGCCCGGCCGTCGTCCAACTCCACGGTGACCCGCACGCCGACATCGCCGACCGACGCCAAAGCGATCCCCGCGGTCTCGACGATGAGGCTCGATCGCTCACCTGGTCGGCCGAGTGCGTGGCGGAGGTCGTGTTCGTGGCTGTGCAGGTCGAAGGGCGGCCTCATTTCGCCCGTCGACTCGATCACCTCGGCGAAGCCCGACGCCTGCTCGCTCCAGCGATCGAGCAGCTCGTCCACGCGAGCGTCACGATTGCGTTCGACCTGCGCGGCCGTCCAGTCGTCACCCGGTGCGCCCTCCATCCGACCGGCGACCGCGTCGTCGGGGATGCCGGACACGTGCGACAGCACGTCGCGCGCCGTCCACTCCGGTGTGCAGGGGACGGGTCTACGCCAGTCGTCGTCGGACAGCGTCAGCGCGAAGTCGTTGAACGACGCGTGAGCGAGCCGATAGAGCTCGGCGATACCCGGTGATTCGGACATACCGCGAGCCTGCCACAGGTGGCATTTGGGCCCGATTGCGCGACACTCTCGCCATGGATTCCAGCACCGTCACGCGCCACGATGCCCGTGGCCGATATGAGCTCGACATCGGCAACGAAGTGGTCGCTTTCGCCCAGTTCTCCGTCAGCGGCGACACGATCACGATCCCGTACATCGAGACCGCACTGCAGCACCGCAACAAGGGGTACTCATCGCTCCTCATGGAGGGCGTGATCGAGGATGTCCGTGCCCGCGACCTCCAGGTTCGGGCCACCTGTTCGGTCGCTCATGCGCACCTCGCCGCCCATGCGGCCGAGCTGCTGGTGCACTGACATGTGCCGCAACATCACCACTCTGCGCGGCCTCGAACCATCAGCGACACCCGAGGAGATCGAAGCCGGCGCCCGTCAGTACGTCCGCAAGATCAGCGGCGTGCAGCAGACCTCAGCTGCAACCGCGGAACCGTTCGAGCGAGCGGTGGCCGAGATCGCCGCGATCACGACCCACCTCCTCGCCGAACTCCCACCCCGCAAGTCACCCCCGAAACAGGACCCGCCGCTGCGCCGCCTCGCCCGCCGACCGGCGTAATCGAGCGGTCACATCACGTTGGGCCCGGCACAGTACGACGCTGGAGGCCGGCCGGCGAGGGACGCGCCGGCGACGAGCCGGAGCGAGGCCGACCTCGCTTGAGGGTCGCTGGCCTGGCAGTCAGGAGTAGAACGGGTTCTCGCCGGTGGAGTGATCGGTGAGGTCGCGGACACGTTCGACGCCCTCGATGGCGTCGACCAGCATCGTCTGCACGCCGTCGAGCATGGTCTGCTTGCTCATCGAGCAGCCGTGGCAGCCGCCGCCCATGGTGAGGTAGGCGGTGCCCTCGCCGTCGTGGCCGACATAGGTGACGAACCCGCCGTGCGCTGCGAGCGCTGGGTTGACCTCGGCGCCGACCAGCGCGTCGATCTCGGCCGACAGCGCGTCGTCGGCGGTGAGCCCCTCGACCGACGGTGCGAGCGGGCGATTCGGGTTGCGGATCACGAGACCCTGCGTGCTCGTGTAGTCGAGCGTGGCGCCGGTGAGGAGCGCGACGTCGTCGCCCGGGATGATCACCTTCATGCCGTCGTGCGTGCGTACCTCATCGGTGAATGCGGCGGTGAGGTACTCCTCGAACGACAGGTCGTAGCGGAACTCCTGTCCCGGATCGGATGCGATGGCGAGACGAAGCCCCAGCTTGTCGCCGTCGACTTCGTCGTCTCGAAGTTCGCGCAGCTGATCGAGCGCTTCGGGCGTCACCGCGATGATCGGTTCGCTGGCGCTCGCCGTACCGGGCTCCGCGGCCATTGCTTCGAGGGGACTCATCCCGTGGAGGCTACCGGCGACCCCCGCGTGGGGGCACGCTGGGCGTTGGACGCCTCGCGCTCACGAGCGTGCGATGGCCTACTCTCGCCACGTGACCGACGGCAGCCGCAAGGCGATCTTCGCAGCATTCTTCGCCAACCTCGGGATCGCCATCAGCAAGTTCATCGGCTTCCTGATCACGGGGTCGGCGAGCCTGCTGGCCGAGACGATCCACTCCGCTGCTGACACCGGGAACCAGCTGCTGTTGTTCTTCGGAGGCCAACGCGCTCGAAAGTCGGCGACTCCGGAGCACCCATTCGGCTATGGACGCGAGCGCTATTTCTGGTCGTTCGCCGTCGCGTTGGTGCTGTTCTCGATGGGTGGGATGTTCGCGCTCTACGAGGGCATCCAGAAGTTCCGCGACCCGCACGACGTCGAAAGCCTCGGCGTCGCCATCGCCATCTTGCTGGTGGCGATCGCGTTGGAATCGTTCTCGCTGCGCACCGCCGTGAAGGAATCGAACCACTTCCGCCAGCCCGGAACGAGCTGGTGGCGATTCATCCGAGGGACCAAGCAGCCCGAATTGCCCGTGGTGTTGTTGGAAGATGTCGGTGCGCTCATCGGCCTGTTCCTCGCGCTCGGTGGCGTGCTGATGGCCAACTTCACCGACGACGCACGCTGGGATGCGGTCGGCTCGATCAGCATCGGTGTGTTGCTGGTCGTGATCGCCATCGTGCTCGCTGTCGAGATGAAGAGCCTGCTGATCGGCGAGTCGGCATCGACGGACACGCGCGAGGCGATTGTTCGGGCGATCGGGTCGAGCGCGAACGTCGATCAGCTCATCCACCTCCGAACCGAGCACATCGGACCGGACGAGATCCTCGTGGGCGCCAAGGTCGAATACGCCTCGACGCTGTCGGCCGACCAGCTCGTCGCGGCGATCAACGCGACCGAGGACGCCATTCGCGCCGCCGTGCCGGACGCAACCGTGATCTACCTCGAGCCCGACCTGCACCGTGTCGACCATCCCGACCTGATTGCGCCACCGGACCCGAACTGATGGCCGAACGGCTCAGCGGGCGCTCGCTCGCACTGGTCGCCATGACCGTCGCAGTCGTCAGCTTCTCGATGAGTTCGGCACTGATCAAATGGTCGGAGTCGACCGGATCGGTCATTGCATTCTGGCGCATGATCGGTGCGGTGATCGGCTGGTGGATCGTGATCGCCTTCACGCGGGTGAGAATGGACCGCCCTCCACCGGCCGCTTCGACATGGCGACTGGCGCTCGCTCCCGGGCTCGCCTTCGGCGCCAACATCGCGCTGTTCTTCACCGCGATCACCAAGACGAGCATCGCTCACGCCGAGTTCATCACGGCGCTCACACCACTCGTGCTGCTGCCGGCCGGCGCCTTCTTCTTCGGCGAACGACCGAATTGGCCGGCGCTGCGATGGGGCCTGATCTCGATCGTCGGCGTGACGTTGGTGCTGTTCTTCGGGCCGGCACAGGGCGCGTCATCCCTGTCGGGCGACCTCCTGATGATCGGCGTCATCTCCCTGTGGACCACGTATCTGTTGACCTCGAAGCGGGCACGCGCCGCCGGCGTCGGCACGCTGGACTTCATGGCGTGCATGATGCCGATCGGGGTCCTCACCGCTGGACCGATCGCGGCGATCATCGCGGGTTCGGACATCTTCGGATTGACGGCCAAGGGTTGGCTCGTCGTCGCCATCCTCACGCTCCTGACGGGCATGCTCAGCCATGGCTGCATCGTGTTCGCCCAGCAGCATCTTCCGGTTGCGACGATCAGCATCATGCAGACCGCGCAGCCGGCGCTGGCGGTGTTCTTCGCGTTCCTCATTCTCGGCGAGGAAGTCCGGGCGCCGCAGGTGCTCGGCATGGCGCTGGTGATCATCGGGCTTGCGTTGTTCACGCTTGCGAGTTCGCGCTCGTCGACCTTCCCGACACCACCGACCCCGGTCGAAGCAGTCTGATCGCGATCGTCAGCCGCCCAGCAGCGCGGCAAATTGGCGGCGCCACTCGACCGACAGCCGATCGGCCCGCACACTGACGGTTGCCGACTGGTCGAACGGCAACACCCCACCGATCCGTTCGAGCATCGCTCGGTCCTCGGCGCCAATCGCACGGTCGAACGCCACGAACTCGTCGGTCGAGAGTTCGCGGTCGTGGTTGCGCCACGACACGAACGTGAACAGCGACGTGACATCGTCGATCGGTGTCGTGCACAGCAGCAGTACGCGGTCGTGTCCCGCGCGGGGACCGGTCTCGTAGTAGGTGTTCGAGCGCACCACGAACGGCAGGTGGAACGACGTCGACATGCGCTGGCGGACATCGTTGCCCTGCTCATCGTGCACGTCGACGGTGTACTGGTAGCCGGTGAAGTCGGTGTCGAGCGCCTCGACGTGGATCGACGCAACGACCGGGTCGGTGTCCGGACCGATGGTGCCGCGGTGCACATAGGGAAAATGAGCGACATCACAGAAGTTGTCGACCATCCTCGTCGCCGACACATGCCAGGTCTCGATGCCAGCTGTCACCCGCCGAAACGCCGGATCTCGATCCTGAGCGATCTCCGGTGGTTCGCCCGTCGGGGCGCCGGGGCACAGCCACACCAGGCCGTAGCACTCACGCACCGCAACGAGCGCCAGATCGGCCGACGATGGAATCGAGGCGCCTGGTCCCGACGACGGCACTTCGACGCACACACCGTCGCCGTCGAACGTCCACGAGTGATACGGGCAGACGAGACAACCCATCCTCACCGTGCCATCCGACAGCGGGGCCTCGCGGTGCGGGCACCGATCCGGCGCGGCCGACACGCCACCGTTCGACCCCCGCCAGAGCACGAATCGCTCGCCGAGCAGCGTCACCGCGATGAGAGCATCGGTCACGTCGGTCGCATCAGCCACGACGTACCACTGCGTCCGCATCGCCGGCATCGCGCAGAACGAATCGGTGCGCGGTTCCATTGCACCGAGCGTACCGACACCCACACGACCGAAATGTGCGCACCCGAGCGTCCTCAGCGGACCGGGCCGCACATTTTTCGGAGTGGGGGGTGGCTGGGCGTGGCTGATCGTTCATCCTCCGTTCAGCTGAATCCCGAACAGGGCTGCGAGGATGGGTTCATGCGCATTCTGGTGACGAACGACGACGGCATCGACTCGATCGGACTGCACGTGCTGACCCGAGCGATCTGCGAACTCGACGGCGACCACGAAGTGCACGTCGTTGCGCCCGATCAGGAGTTCTCGGGTGCCGGTGCCGCACTGGGCGCGCTGCACCTGATCAAGCCGGAGGTCCGTCGCGGCCACATCGACGACTGCCCGGCCGCCGCTGTCTGGAAGGTCAGTGGTCCGCCGGCGCTGTGCGTGATGTTCGCCCGACTCGGCGCGTTCGGGCCGCCCTTCGACCTGATCGTCAGCGGCATCAACCCTGGCGCCAACGTCGGCAGAGCCGTCTACCACTCCGGCACGGTCGGCGCTGCGCTCACGGGCCGCAACGGTGGTATCTCCGGCATCGCCGTCAGCCAGGCGGTCACCGGCTTCGGTGTCGAGGGTCAGGGTTGGGACGAATCGATCGCCACGCAGCACTGGGACAGCGCTGCCACGGTCGCCAAGGTGATCGCTCAGGCGTTGGTCGACGACATGCCTGTCGATCCCGTCGTCGTGAACATCAACGTGCCGGACGTACCGGTCGCGGAGTTCGGTGCGTGGCAGTTCGCCGAGGTCGGCGCGGCGCCGCCACGCTCGATGGCCGACGCCGACTTGAAGCCGATACCAGGCCACGAGGATGCGTTCACCGTCGAGATGGGCTGGGGCGACATGGTGCAGCTGGCGCCGGACACCGACGGCGGAATCATCGAACGCAACGAGATCGCGATCACCTATCTGACTCGCCTCGCCCACCACGATCGGCCCGATCTCGGCACGATCTCCACATCGCTCGACGAGTTCCTGTCGTCCTGACCTTCAGCGAACAACGAGTCGAGTCGCGACCGTGCGGATGCGGTCGAGGTCCTCGATCTCGGTGACGGTGGCGCCGTGACGGTCGACGAACTGCAGCAGGCCGTCGGCTGCAAAGACGCCCGACGAGTCGGCCGCCCACGAGTCCGGATACACGAACACGTTGCTCCGGCCGAGCGCCAGCGACGTCCCTGTGGCGACGTCGAGGATCATGCGCTGGACAAGGCCATTCGTGTCACCGCGGTAGATGACGGAACGTCCGTCGGGCGAGATGCTGGTTGCGGGATCGATGAAGCCGAAATTGTCCAATACCTCGAGAAGTCCTGGTGTCACGGTGCCCGTGTCCCACTCGACGACCGAGTACGCGCAACGCAGTGACGCATCGCACTCCTCGACGGCCCAATGACGCGAGCCGGTGGCGAGCAGCGTGCCGGTACTGATACGTCGGGCATTTCCGTCCGAGTCGATGGCGTACACCCCGCCGGGAGCGGTCACGACCGCTTCGCCGTCCGGTGTGAAGGCTCGCGAGAAGTAGTTCACCTCGTCGACGAAACGGTTGTCCAACAGCTCACGAGTTCCATCGGGACGCAGCACCCAGTCCTGCTCGGGAGCCTCGGGGCCGGTGGCCGGCGCTGTCGCAATGAAGTTGCCCGTGCCGGTCCAGGGCTGGACGAAGATGATCCCGTCGTTCAGCGGGGTCTCGACGACCGGCTTGCCGTCTCGGATCTGCCACAGCGTGGTCGAGTCGAACACCACGATCGAGTCGTCGTCGACGACGAGCTGCGCCTGAGCGCCGATGTCGGACACGTCCACGCTGCGGGTGCGGCCGCTCGGGAACTCGGTCACGTTGACGATGCCCGCCTCGGAGAGCGTGACGACCTCGGTCGGCGCCATCGATGCGAGCGGCTCGGGGACGGCGATCGTGCGTTCAGCCCATGCCGGCACCTGGCCGACGACCACCGGGGGGACCCGATCGGCGATCTCGACGTTCTGGCCGGCCGGCAGCGATCCCAGATTCGGCACGGCTCGCACGCTGGTCGGCGGGGTCGTGCCGATGGACAGCGTTGACCGAGGTGGATCATCGGCGGGCGCCGAGGCGGGTGCCGTGTCCGGGACGCCATCGGGTTCACGCTCGCTGCGCAACAGCGCGCCGGCCGAGCCGACGAGCAGGGCCGCCACGATGACTCCCGCCACCACCTTGCGACCGGCGAACGACGTCGACCGCGCGTGTCCCAGGTCTGGATCTTCGAAGTCCTCCGGTGGCGGTTCGTGCACACCGACACCATCACGCATCCGGTCGTCGCCCAGTCGCGGCTGCGAACGGGAGCCGAAGAGCGCTGCGTCGGGAACGGCGCTGTCGGGAACCCAGTCGTCGCGGGTCCACGGCGATGCGTCATCGGGATCGTCCTCGGCCACGGCGTCATTCGACCACACGACAGCGCCACTACCGTCGCCGAGGTGAACACTCGCGGCGACATCGTGCGCAACTACCTGGCGGCGTTCGAGACGAGAGACGCCGATGTCGTGGCGGCCTGCGTGACCGCCGACTTCGTCAATGAGCACTTGAGCGAACTCGGCACGGGCTGCAAGGGCCGCGACGAGTACCGGCGGCGGCTGCCGGGCTTCCTGTCGACCTTCGCCGGCGCCCGCTACACGATCGTTGCGCTCGCCGAAACCTCACCACCCGACGACAACGACGTCGTCGTTCGCTACCGGTTCGAAGCGACGTACGACTCCACGCCGATCGATCTTCCCGGCGTGATGTGGTTCGGGGTGCGAGACGGTCTCGTCGCCCGCCGCACCGACCTGTGGGATTCCCTCACGTTCCTCCGCCAGACCGGCCAAGTCGACTGATCGGCACGCCCGGTCGGGTCAGGGTTCCCAGAGTTCGGTGGTCGGGTGGAATTGGCTCCACGCGAACCAGAACGATTCGTGAGACGGGATCGGCTCACCGGTGACCTCATCGATGGCGCGCAGGCCACCGCCATCGTCGATGAGTTCCACGCCGGCGGCCGTGACGGTCTCACCTCGTGCGAGCGCCGCGCGAGCGTCGTCGGCAGCGAAGGCGACCTGCATGCCAGCGGCGGTGATGACACCCACCACCAGCTGCTGGACATCGAGGCGGGCGTCGGCGCGGCCGATCGGGAAGATCGGGCCGTTGTCGTCTCGGCCCCCGAGAGGGTCGAGGGGATAGCTGCGCCCGATGCCGCCGTCTTCGGCGATGATCGCCGTGTCGGGATGTGCCGTCTTCCACTCGCCCCAGGTGGTTCGTAACACGGTGGTCTCGTCGAGCACGATGGCCTCGTCCTGGAGCGGACCGGAAACGGCGGCGCCGGTGAAGGTGTCGAAGACGGATTGGGTGCGAAGGTCGTACATCACCTTGTTCGAACGCGACAACAGGCCGGAGGTCCGCAACACCGGCACCTCATCGGCCCCGCCGACCGCGACGGCATCGTCGGTGCGGTACGCCTGCGCCGACCCGCACAGTGTGCAGTAGGGAATCCCGAAGCGCCGGTCGCCGAGGGTCAGGTTGAACATCTCGTGGATTTCGGCGATGTTCTTGGGGATCGCCAGCGCCTCGTCGCCTTCGACGATCCCGAACACGATCGCATCGTCTGGGTACCAGTCGCCGCCCGCCGCGCCGGTGACGGCCGGATCGTCGAGCGCCGGGATGCAGCCTCGGGCACAGCCGTCGGTGTCACCGAGTTCGCGGTCATCGATCAGCACACCTCCCCAGCTGAGATACCGCCAGTCGATGTCCGCGTCGGCGTCGCTGAAGAACGGCTCCCACCGGTCCTCGACCAGGAGGAACAGACCCGCCTTGTCGGCGCGGTACTCCGGGTAGTGGGGGGTGTCCCAGGCAATGAGATGGTTCGTGCTGCTGAGCCACACGCTGCGTTCGGTGTCGGGGTCGTCGGCGATCGAGGTGTCGGTCAGCGCTTCGAACGCGTCGACGAGCTCGTTGCCGTTCTCGCCGGGCCCGAAGAATCGCATCAGGTCGGCGACGTACCAGGCGTGGCGAGCATCGCCGAGCTCGGCCAGGTCGGCGAGCGCAGCGCCGTCGATCTCGCCGGCCAGCAACCGGGTGGCGAGCCGATCCACGGCCTCACGGACCTCGGCGGAGTCAGCCGCGTCCGCGGTCGGCGCGTCTGGGGCAGGCGGGTAGCGGAAGACAGGCGCGCGCTCGGTGGTGACAGCAGTGCCGGCGTCGTCGGCAGCCCCGGCGCAGGCGGTGGCGAGCATTCCGATGACGACGAGCAGGAGTGCAGCTGGTCGTCGGCTCATGTGGTGAGGGTACGAAGGCACTGATTGCCAGGTTCGAAAGGCACAGGGAACAGGTGCGAAACTCCGCGGACGGTACGAGCAGCAACGGACGTTTCGGGCATCCTTGGACCATGGCCGAACGAGCGATTCCCACCGACGACGAGCTGAAGCAGAAGCTCACCCCGCTGCAGTACGAGGTCACCCAGCGTGCCGCCACCGAGCGTGCATTCTCAGGCGAGTACTGGAACGTCGACGACGACGGCACGTATCACTGCATCGTGTGCGACGAGCCGCTCTTCTCGTCCGAGACGAAGTACGACGCCGGGTGCGGGTGGCCCAGTTTCACGGACCCGCTCGCCCAGGAGAAGATCACACGCAAGGAGGACCGTTCGCACGGCATGGTCCGCGTCGAGACGGTGTGCGCCAACTGCGGGGCCCACCTCGGCCACGTCTTCCCCGACGGTCCGGGCCCCACCGGCGACCGGTTCTGCATGAACTCCGCCAGCCTCAAACTCGAATCCCCCGACTGATTACAACAGGGGTCAGACCCGCGATGTAATCGCCTCGCTATGGTCGGGCGAATGACCGACTGGGGAGACGACGAGCGACGATTGACCGACTCGGTGAGCGTGCTCGTCGGCGAGGCCAACGGTGCGTACCCGTCGGGCAACACGTTGTTGGTTCGAGGTGCCGGCGAGTCGGTGCTGATCGATCCGTCGGTCACAATTGTGGCACGTGGCGCCCCGATCGCGGTCGACGCGGTGATCAACAGCCACAGCCACGAGGATCACATGGCCGGCAACGGGACGTTCCCCACGGCTCGACTGCACATCCACGCCGCGGACCTCCCGGGTGCGCAATCGATGGAGGGGCTGATGGAGGTCTACGGGTTGACAGGCCAGGCCCGCGCCGACTTCGAGCGGGTCATTCTCGAGGAGTTCCACTACGTGCCGCGCCCCGACGCTCAGGGGTTCACCGATGGCCACGTGTTCGATCTCGGCGGCGGCGTGACGGTCGAGGCGGTGCACCTTCCGGGGCACACTCGCGGCCACAGCGGGTTCCGGATCAACGGCGTCTTCTTCCTGTCCGACATCGACCTCACCGGCTTCGGTCCTTACTACGGCGACGTGTGGAGCGATCTGGAGGACTTCGAGGCGAGCCTTGCGAAGGTGCGCGACGAGGACGCCGACTTCTACGTGACGTTCCACCACAAGGGCGTCATCGAGGGGCGCGAGACGTTCGTCGAGATGGTCGACGCGTTCACCGCCGTCATCGGCCGACGACATGACGCAATGCTCGACTTCCTACGTCAGCCGCACACGATCGACGACATGCGAGACCACCGGTTCATCTACCGGCCGCACGTCGAGATGGCGTTCGTCGAGTCCGTCGAGCGCCGCAGCGCGGAGCTCCATGTGCAACGCATGCTGCGTCGCGGTGAAGCCGCCGAAGTCGCCCCCGGCCGCTACCAGTCCACGTAGACCTGGTTCCCCGAGCCCGAGTCTCCGGGGACCAGCATGGTTCCGGGAGACCCGGGCTGGGGGGACCGCGTGGCACGATGCGGGGATGACGGATACTCCCGAGTTCTCCACGTTGCGGGTCGAGGTCGACGGCCCGATCGGCCGCATGACGCTGACGCAGGGTGACAAACTCAACCCGCTCGGCACGGTCCCGCTGCGCGAGATCGCCGAGGCGGCGCAGTGGTTCAACACGACCAGCGCTCACATCGTGATCGTCACCGGAGAGGGTCGCGGATTCTCCTCGGGATTCGACCTACGGGAGTTCGCTGGAGGCGACCGAGACAATCCGAGCGCCGCGTCGAGCCGCGATCAAGCGGACCTCGGACGCCTGATGGCGGAGGCGATGGACCGGATGTCGGCGCTCACGATCGCTGCGATCAAGGGTCCGTGCGTGGGCGGCGGCGTCGTGCTCGCCGGCGTCTGCGACCTGCGGATCGCTGCTGACGACACCGTGTTCTCCATCCCCGAAGTCGACCTCGGCATTCCATTGGCGTGGGGTGGTATTCCGCGGTTGGTGCGCGAGATCGGACCGGCGCTCACGCGCGAGCTGGTCCTGACATGCCGTCCGTTCTCTCCTGACGAGGCCCTTCGGGCCGGCTTCATCAACCGCGTCGTCCCCCGCGCCGAGCTCGAATCGACCGTTCTCGAGCTCGCGGGGCAACTGGCGAAGAAGGCGCCGAGCGTGGTCCGAGCGACGAAGCGGCAGGTCAACCAAGCGTTGGAAGACGTCGCCTCGACGGCGGGTTCCTGGGCCGATGCCGATCAGCTCGGTGCTGCCATGCGTGACCCCGACGCCCGAGCGGCCGCTCGCTCCTACCTCGCGTCCCGAGCCACACGCTGACCAACCACGTTTGCGTCGAGGTTTCGGTGGGCCGCCTCACCGAAACGTCGACGCAAACGTGGTGGACGGGGCGGGGTTCAGCCGAGGAGGTCGGTGGCGACGTGGTGGAAGAGGCGGGTGGTGAGGGCGAGCGACTCGATGTCGATGCGCTCGTTGTTGCCGTGGAAGCGCGAGCCGTACTCGCTCGAGTCGAGCGACGGGCTGAACAACCCGGCGCCGTACGCCACCGTTCCCATCTCGCGGTAGATGCGGGCATCGGTGAAGCCGACGACGAACTGCGGCGTCAGCCTCGCCGTTGGAAACGGCGCGTTGACCCCACGCTGCAGCGCATCCCACAGCGGGGTGTCGAGCCGACTGATCGACGCGGCGTCGTTCATCAGCGGTTCGACCTCGACTTCGTCGGCGAGTTCGCCGAGCGCCGCTCGCAGATGCGCCTCCACGTCGTCGGGGCCTTCACCCGGCAGCGTGCGGATGTCGACGTCGATAACGACCGTGTCGGGGATCACGTTGACCTTCATCCGCCCACCACCCGACTCGCTGCCATCGATCAGGTTGGGCGAGAACGTCGTGTGCGTGCAGGCGTGGAAGTGTGATGCCGCCGCAGCCGACGGGAACGTGTCGAGCAGTTCGTCGATCGCCGTCGGATCGAGGAGCTGCGCCTTCATCTCGTCGGGCAACCCCAGCGCCTCGACCTTCTGCCCCCACAGTTCGTGGAATCGAGGTGCCGGTCGGTAGTCGTTCAATCGCTGGATCACCCCAGCTGCCTTGACGAGCGCGTTGTCGCGACGAAACGGCGCCGACCCGTGACCCGGTGTGCCCTTCATCCGAAGTCGCCGCCAGGCCACGCCCTTCTCGGCGATGTTGACGCCGATGAACGGCGCCTCGGCCGGCCCGGTGTGGAGGCCGCCGCTCTCGGTCAGCACATAGTCGGCCATGATCGCGTCGCGGTGATTGTCGGCCATCCAGCGGGCGCCGTATGCGCTGCCGGCCTCCTCGTCGGCCACCCCGAAGTAGATCAAATCACCGGTCGGGCGGAACCCGCTGTCGGCGAGGCTGCGGAACGTCACCGCCATCGAGGCGGTCAGATTGAGCATGTCGACGGCGCCCCGCCCCCACACCTCGGGTCCATCCGGCCCATCGAGGATCTCGCCGCCGAATGGATCCTCGCTCCAGCCGGACTCGTTGACCGGCACCACGTCGGTGTGGCCCATCAGACACAAGCTCGGCGCGGTCGGATCCGACCCGGCGATGCGCCCGACGATCGACACCCGCCCGGGCGCCGCCTCGTACCGCTCGACGTCGACGCCGGGCGCCTCGATCACCTGCTGAAGCACGTCGGCGTTGCGCACCTCCTCGCCGGAAGCCTCGGTCCCGTCATTCACACACCGATTGCGGATCAACACCCGCAGCAACTCGACCGTCGCGTCGGTCAGTCCGTCGAGGTCGCGCGCCATCGGTCCAGCTTCCCACGTTTGCGTCGAGAACTTCGTGGGACGGCCCACCCGAATCCCGACGCAAACGGGGTACGTGGCGTACGGCACCGCAACGACTGACAACCGCGTGCCATGATTCAGCTCGTCTGACACAACTCGATGCGAGGTGAGAAATGTTCAACTTCTGGACCGTGATGTACCTGCTCTTCGTGGGCGCACTCGCCGGGTTCCTGGCCCGACTGCTCGTGCCCGGCCGTGATGCAATCGGTTTCTGGTGGACCATGCTGATCGGCATCGTCGGATCGTTCGCCGGCGGCTTCCTCGCCTGGGCACTGTTCGGCTGGGACGAAGACGAAGGAGCACTCCAGCCCGGCGGAGTGATCTTCTCGATCATCGGCGCCGTGCTCGTCCTGCTGATTTGGCGGGCGATCGACCGCCGTCGCAATCCGACAGCCTGAGTCAGCGCAGCAACACGTTTGCGTCGACATTTCAGCGGGACGGCCCACCCGATCCTCGACGCAAACGGGGTAGGAGCGGGTCGGGGTCAGCGAGCCAGCGTGGCGGAGATCCGCTTGGCACTGACGGCGGCTTGGCCGGGCCGCTTGACCATCAAGGGCTGAGCGAACGTCGCCACGCGTAGTTCCTCGAGTTGCCAACGGACATCCACGAGATCGGGCGACAGCTTGCCCGGGCCGGCGGTGTCGACGATGTTGGCGTAACGCTGTTCGAGCGGGAGCACCTCGGCCAAACGTCGTTCATCGCGCCCCCCAGTGCCGGCGAGGTGGTCGAGCCGGTAGATGATCGCCCGGACGTACCGCTCGATGTCGTCGAGGCGGTCGATGCCCGCCCCGAGCACGAACCCCGCATGCACGAGCCGCCCGAGATGCAGGTTGGCGTCGTCGACCGACGGTCTCAGCGCTGCAGCATGGAGCCGCGCCAACCGGGCACGGGCCTCCGACGCTGCGCCGATCACCTTCGCGGCCTTGTGGAGTGCATTCGCGGCCAGGCCGGGCGCGGTGTCGCGGACTGCTCGCCGAAGCGACTCGAACTCGGCTTCGGTCCATGGCAGCGCCCCGTGATCCGACATCACCCGGTCGACGGCGGCCGCCACACAGTCACCGCTCACCTCGCCGAGATCGATGTCGCCGGCGGCGATCGCCAGCCGGTCGGCGTTGTCGAGCTTGCGGACGATCGATGACCGCGTCGGTGCGCCATTCAGGAGCAGCAGGCGTCGCACTCCCCCGCGCATGATCCGCTGCTGCAGCTCGGGCGTGGTCACGACTCGCAGCGCCACGCTGTCGCCGACGTCGAGCAGCGCGGGGTATGCCTTGACATCCATCTCCCGGTCGGTCGACTCGACCACACGCGGGAGGTCGCCGACGTCCCACGACACGATGCCGCGTCGCTCCTCGATCGGTGCGGCCGCGGCGATCGACTCGCGGACCGATCCGGCGAGCTGCGCCTTGATCACATCGAGGTCGTCACCGACGGCGTGCACCGTGCCCTCGTCGTCGGACACCACGAAGTGCACGCACAGATGGTTGGGAACCACCGACGTGACGAACGACGCGCCGTTCACGTTGACATGGGCAACCTCGTTCACCACGAGCGCCAGCGCATCGACGAGCGCGCCGGCGGTCGGGTCAGCAATCACCATGTGGCCGAGCACGGCATCGATCGTCTCGCCGAGCGGGATCAGCTGACGCCGCACTTCCTTCGGCAGCGACTTGACGAGGGTGGTCACCAGGTCGGGTCGGTGGCCGGGAATCTGCCAGTCGAAGCCATCCGCACTCACCTGGTTGAGACCGGACAGCGGGACGTGGACGGTCACGCCGTCGAGCGGCTCGCCTGGAGCGAAGCGATACGTGAGTGGCAACTCGATCACCGCGCTCCCGCGCTGCTGGGTCCACACGTCGGGATAGTCGGCGAGCCGGACGCCGTGGCCGCGACCGCCGGCGACGAGCTCGTCGGTCAGGTCGAGGAGTTCGGGTCGTCGATGGCGTTCGGCCTTCCACCACTTGTCGAAATGGCGCACCGAGGTGACCTCGGGGCCAACACGGTCGGCGTAGAAGTCGAACCGCATCTCGTCGTCGACGAGTTCGAGCCGCCGCACGCGCGCCGCCATCCGTCGGAGATGCTCGAGGAACTCGGTGTTGCGAGTCAGGAACTGTTGTCGACCGACCCATGCTTCGTCGGCGATGTCTCGCTCGACGAGTGCCTTGGTGATGAACCACGCCCGCGCCTGAGCCTCGTCGACGCGGTCGTACCCGATCACACGATCGCTCACGATCGGGAGGCCGTACAGGGTCACCTGCTCGGTGGCGACCGCTCGGCCGCCCTTGGGATCCCAACGCACGTTCTCGTAGGCACGCTTCACGAGATGGGCACCGGCACGCTCGGCCCACTTCGGCTCGATCTTCGCAACCCGGCGGGCGTACAGCTGGTTCGTCTCCACCAGCTCGGCCGCCATCACCCACGGCGGCGGCCGCCTGGTGAGCGCCGAGCCAGGTGCGATCACGAACCGGGACTGGCGGGCCCCGATGAACTCCCGCGTCTCACGATCGCGCATGCCGATGTGCGAGAGCAGCCCGGCGAGCACCGCCTGGTGAATGTGGTCGGGGTGACTCTCGTGGGTCGTCGGCCGGATCTTCAGCTGGCCCGCGATGCGACGGAGCTGGCTGAACAGGTCCATCCACTCGCGAACTCGCAGGTAGTTGAGGAACTCCTTGCGGCACATCCGCCGGAACTGGTTGCCGGACAGCTCGCGCTGCTGCGTGCGCAGGTAGTCCCACAACGCCACGATCGACAGCAGGTCGGAGCCGTCGACCTTGAAGCGATTGTGGAACTCGTTGGCCTGCTCGCGCTTGTCCTGCGGCCGCTCCCGCGGGTCTTGGATCGACAGCGCCGACGCGATCACCAGCACCTCGCGCACACAACCGAGCCGGTCGGCTTCGAGCACCATCCGCCCGAGGCGCGGGTCGACCGGGAGGCGAGCAAGCGAGCGGCCGATCTTGGTGAGCTTCCGCGGTCCATCCTTCACACCGTCGACCGGCGCCTGGAGCGCGGCGAGTTCGTCGAGCAGGCCGTAGCCGTCGCGGATCGCGTGGCGGTCGGGCGGCTCGACAAACGGGAACCGGGCGACGTCGCCGAGGCCGATCGCGGTCATCTGGAGGATGACGGAGGCCAAGTTCGTTCGCAGGATCTCGGGGTCGGTGAACTCGGGGCGGGCGTCGAAGTCGTCCTCCGAGTAGAGGCGGATGCAGATGCCGGGGGCGACTCGCCCGCATCGTCCGGCGCGCTGATTGGCCGATGCCTGCGAGACCGCTTCGATCGGCAGCCGCTGCACCTTGAGTCGGCGGCTGTAACGCGAGATGCGCGCGGTGCCGGTGTCGACGACGTAGCGGACACCCGGCACCGTGAGTGACGTTTCCGCGACGTTGGTGGCGAGCACGATCCTGCGGCCCGGGCCACCCATTGGCGCGCGTTCGAAGATCTTGTGCTGCTCGACCGACGACAACCGGGCGTACAGCGGCAGCACCTCGGTGCTGCGCAGGTTGAGCTGGCGGAGCGCGTCGGCGGTGTCGTGGATCTCCCGCTCGCCCGACAGGAACACGAGCACGTCGCCGGGCCCCTCGTGTGAGAGTTCCTCGACTGCGTCGAGAATCCCCTGCACCTGATCACGATCCGGCTGATCCGACTCGTCGTCGACCAGTGGTCGGTACCGCATCTCGACCGGGAACGTTCGCCCCGTCACCTCGATCACCGGCGCCGGCACGCCGTCGGTCGCGAAGTGCTCGGCAAAGCGTTCGGTGTCAATGGTGGCGCTGGTGACGATCACCTTCAGGTCGGGGCGCTGCGGCAGAAGCTGCTTCAGGTAGCCCAGGATGAAATCGATGTTGAGGCTGCGCTCGTGGGCCTCGTCGATGATCAGCGTGTCGTAGCGGCGCAGCATCCGATCGCGCTGGATCTCGGCGAGCAAGATGCCGTCGGTCATCACCTTGACGAGCGTCGCGTCACCGACCTGGTCGGTGAAGCGCACGGTGTAGCCGACGTCGTCGCCGAGCTTCGACCCCAGTTCCTCGGCGATGCGCTCGGCGATCGTGCGGGCGGCTACCCGCCGGGGCTGCGTGTGGCCGATCATCCCCTCGACGCCGCGTCCTGCCTCGAGACAGAGCTTCGGCAGCTGGGTGCTCTTGCCCGAACCGGTCTCGCCGGCGACGATCACCACCTGGTGGTCACGGATCGCGGCGAGGATCTCGTCGCGCCGCTCGGTGATCGGGAGCGATTCCGGGTACGTCAACCGGCCACCGCCGACGATGGCGACCGCTGCGGCGCGGCGAGGGTGATGGGTCGACGAAGTCATGGGAGCCGGGCATCAGCCTGGCAGGTCCACACGCAGTCGCACCTCCACGTCCGCCGACCTCGAACAACTCAAGGGCTGCCACTTCAGCACCGATACACAGAGGATGACCACACCGCCGCCTTCCGCCATGGCGCGACACAGTTGGCGCAGTGACCGAGGATTCTCGATGCTCGAGATGCTCATCACGATCTCCCTCATGGGGATCGCGTGCGTCACGTTGCTCGTCGGATTGCGGTCCACGATCATGGCCAGCGCGATCGACCGGGATCACGCCGTGGCGTTCTCTTGGCTGCAGTCTGCGTCCGACGAGATCTACCGAGATGTTCGCGTCCCCTGCACCTCCGGTCGGCCTCTGGCACTGAGCACCTATGACGCGGCTGCGAAGCGAGCCCCGAAGCCGCCTCTCTGGGCCGGCACCGACGCGTCGATCCGCGTGACGAACGTCGAATACCTGGGCCGGGTCAATCCCGACGCCGACTTCGATTGGGACGCTTCCTTTTGCTTCGAAGGCGCCGAGTACGCGACGAGTCCGCTGTATACCCAGCGCATCACGATCCAGACAACCGGTCCAGGCGGCCAGATCGTCCGCACCTTGCAGATGGTGAAGAGCAAGTGACCACCCAACCGCAGCATCCAGGACCTGGTCAAGGGCGCGACGCCGGATTCACGCTGATCGAGATGACCATGGTGATGGTCATTCTCGGCATCGTGATGTCAACGCTCGCCATGGCGATCGTGGTCGCCCTCCGCACAAGCCCCGGCGCCGAGGAACGCCTGGACGACTCGAGGGCCACCCGAGCACTCGCCACGTGGTTGTCGCACGACACCATGTCGACACCTCCATTCCTCCCGGAGAAGGCCCAGGGCGGTATCAACATCGACCGAACAGCCACCGCCGACAACAACGACTGCGGTGGTAATGGGACAAATCTGCTGCACTTGCAGTGGATCCAGACGACATCGGTCAACGAGACGTTCGTCACCAATTACCGCTTCACGACCGACGGTGATTCCGGCGAGATCAAGCGGTACTCCTGCTTCTTGCTCAACACGGGCATGTTCTCGCGTCCGACGGTCCAGACACTGACCAGCGGTCTCGATCCGACCAAGGTCCCCGAGGTCACCGCAGCTCAACTTCCCAGCCAGAACGTCACCTCAATCACGTTCGCGCTGATAGGCAGATCTGGCGAGCGAGTCGCCGTCCAAACCGGATCGAGAAACCTCGTGGAGTTCTTCCCATGATCACTGTGTGCACGCAACGTGACCGGCGAACCAATCGCGACAGCGGGATGGCGCTTCCAATGGTGCTCGTCCTCACGGCTGCGATCGGGTTGATCGTGATCAGTCTGACGACGTTCGCCACCGCCAACCTCAGCTACGGCCGCGTGACCGAGAACCGCAGCGACCGGCTCTCCGCTGCGGATGCCGGCCTGCGATACGCGATCGACCAGTTGAGGCTGCGCAACGCGGGCTGCATCCTCGATACGCAGAAGGCAGTCCTACCCGGTGTCCAAGCCGACTTCAACGGGGCAACCGCATCGGTCACCTGCGAACGCATCACATCGGGATTCGACGGCATCCAGGCCTACGCGGCCGTGATGACCGGCGAGGGACTTCCGGCCACGACCTCATTGCTCTCCTCCCAGTCGGGCAGCAATGCCAAGATTCTCGGCGGACCGGTCTTCATGTCGAGGCTGGACAACGCGTTCTCGCTCGGACCTCCGGTGAACATCAAGGACGGCCCGTTGCTGTACTTCGACACCACAGCCACACGGCCCTGCAGGTCGGTCAAGGCGTCGACAATTCCGTCGGCGCTGGTGTTCGACCCGAAACTGATCTTTGGTCCAGTGTGCGTCTCCGAGCCATGGACGAAACTCTTCGACAGCCCCGAGGTTCCAAACCTGAGCGGGCTCGTCGAGCGCAATGGAACGCTCGGCCTCGCATCGTCGCCGGCGCTCCCCGCTGCTCAGGGATCGTTCACCGACCACTCGGGCTCCGGTGGGTGCCGCGTCTTCGAGCCCGGTCGGTACACGACACCGCCGGCTCTCACCGGCGTCGACGCCTACTTCAAGACGGGCGACTACGTCTTCGACTTCCCAACCGCGAATCCTGTGCTCACGGTGCGTCAAGGCGTGGTCACCGCCGGACGGATCAACCCACGGACAACGACCGTGAACGAGATCCCCACCTCCACCCGATGCAGGCAACAGCAGACCGCCGATCCAGCGCCCGCTGATCAGTACGGCGCAACGTTCTACTTCGCCGGACCGTCGAGGATCAACGTGGCGACGCAGGGCTCTCTCGAGATCCACACGCGCCAGCAGGGCCCAGCGGACTACGTCTCGGTTCAGACGCTCTGTGCGCCGAACAGCACATGGTGCAACGCATCGGGTGGCGGATTCCTCACAGCACCAAAGCCGAGCACGATGCGCGCCCCTGCGGCCGATTCGAGCGACGTCTTTCTCTACACCGACAGCGGCAACAACAAGGAGTTCGTTGCTCATGGACTCGTCTACGCACCGCTCACCCAGGTCGAGTTCGGCAACGTGTCGAACACCGCGACGCAGCGCATGCTCGGCGGCCTCGTCGTGTCACGATTGGTGCTGCAGTCGTCGACATCGGCCACCAACTTCGAGATCTCGGTCCCGACCAGCCCGATCACCGCAAGGATCCAGCTGACCTCGACCGCGACGAAGGCCGGCGAAACGTCCATC
This sequence comes from Ilumatobacteraceae bacterium, assembly GCA_035527095.1. Classification (GTDB taxonomy): domain Bacteria; phylum Actinomycetota; class Acidimicrobiia; order Acidimicrobiales; family Ilumatobacteraceae; genus Sva-07. The sequence continues at coordinate 26,796 of DATLBC010000146.1, forward strand.
CGAGCGGTGGTGGAGTACCGGCCGTACGAGGCGAACATCGAGGATCGCGTCCGGGTGAACTCCTGGCGTGTCTGCGAGACCTCGTCGTGCATTCCGATCGAGGCACCGATCCCGACGACCACCACCACCACGACCACGACAACGATGCCACCGACCACGACCTCCACGACGCCACCGACCACGACCACCACGACCGCGACGACCACGACGACCACGACGCCACCGACCACGACCACGACCACGACGCCACCGACCACGACCACGACGCCACCGGCGTGCAGCGGCGGCGCAGCGACCTGGACCGGGTCGTATTTCGCCAACAAGACCCTGAGCAGCAACCCCGTGCTCACCGACGCCAAGTCTGAGCTGTCGTACGACTGGGGCTCGGGTTCCCCTGGCACGAGTGTCCCGGTCGATGGCTTCTCGGCCCGTTGGACTCGCACCGTCGATCTCCCGGCAGCCGGCACCTACCGGTTCACGGTCGGCACCGACGACGGCCAGCGCTTCTCGGTGAACCGATCGCTCGTGATCGACGATTGGAACATCCAGTCGATCGGGCCGGGGACGAACACCATCGATGTCGTCATCACCGATCCCTGCAACGTGATGCTCCAGTTGGAGTACTACGAGAACACCGGGGTGGCAGCAGCATTTGTCACCTGGACCAAGATCGCCTGATCGCCTGATCGCCGAGGCCGAGCGCCGCCGCTCGAAATGTTCGGGGGTGCTCGATCGGGCGGTACTGACCTAGCGTCGGCCCTCGTGACCTACCCGTCGAAGGTGATGACCGTCTACATCCTCGGGCTGTTCATGACGATCATCGACGGCACGATGGTCAACGTCGCCCTGCCGACGATGGCGGACGACTTCGGCGTGCCGACCACCGACATCGAATGGATCGCCGTCGGCTACCTCGTCACCTACGCCGCGGTGATCCCCGCGGCCGGATGGCTCGGCGACCGATTCGGCACCAAGCGAATCTTCACGTTCGCGCTGATCGCGTTCGTCGCCACCTCACTCGCCTGCGGGCTGTCCCAGACGCTCGACCAGCTGATCATCTTCCGCGTCCTGCAGGGCGTCGGCGCCGGCCTCGTCACCCCGGTCGGCGCGGCGATGCTCTACCGGGCGTACTCGATGGAGGATCGCGCCAAGGCGGCGATCGGCGTGCTGAGCGTCGCGGTGATCGCTCCGGCGATCGGGCCGATGCTCGGCGGGATTCTCGTCGACACCGCATCGTGGCACTGGATCTTCCTGATCAACGGACCGATCGGTGCCGTTGCGATCGTGCTGTCGTTCATGTGGCTCGAGGAGGCGAAGCACGAAGCGCCCGGGCGATTCGACCTAGCCGGGTTCGTGCTGTCCGCTGCATCGGTGGCGATCCTGCTGTACACGCTGTCGATCGGACCTGAAAAGGGATGGTTCTCCTCCTACACCCTCACGCTCGCGTCCATCGGCACCGCCTGCCTGATCGCGCTGATCGTGATCGAGCTGCGTATCCCCAACCCGATCCTGATGCTGCGTCTCTTCAAGGACCGCCTGTTCCGCATCATCAACATCTCGGCCGCACTCACCTATGCCGGGTTCTTCGGGATGATCTTCGTGCTGCCGCTGTATCTCCAGAGCCTCCGTGGCTACACCGCGTTCCAGAGTGGGCTTGCGCAGTCGCCCCAGGCGGTCGGCGTGTTCCTCGTCTCGAACCTGCTCGGCCGACGCCTCTATCGCTCCATCGGCCCGCGTCGTCTGATGGTGGTCGGCACCGCCGCCACCGCGGCGATCACGTGTCTGTACGCCACCGCCGACCTCACGACGCCGCTGACGACAATCGCCGGATTCTCGTTCATGCGCGGTCTTGCCGTGGGCATGGTGTTCGTGTCGATCCAGACGGCTGCCTACGCGTCGACGTCGATGGCCGACACCGGCCGCGCGACCAGCCTGTTCAACACGCAACGCCAGATCGCGTACGCGTCGGGCGTCGCGCTGGCCGCCACGGTGATCGCGGCGATGCTGCCGAACGGTAGCGACGCAGCGTCGGACACCGAGCTGCTGTCGGCGTACCAGGGCGGGTTCCTCGCCGTCGGGTTGATCATGGCGCCCGCCGCGATCATCTCGTGGTTCATCCACGACGACGACGTGGCCGCCACGCGCGGCCTCACGCCGGCCCCGCCGACGCCGACACCCGCTCGCGCCTGAACCTGTCGTTCGACTGCGCGCCACCGGGTTTGTGTGAGCGCGCAGTGCGACGCTCGACGGCGTCGCTCACACAAATCCTGAACGAACGTGGCGTGAGGGTCGGTCAGTCGTCGTCGATCGTCAGGACGTACTCGACGATCTTCTCCGCGATGACGGGGTCGTCGAACACCCGCACGTA
>DATLBC010000147.1:0-4495 GCA_035527095.1 Ilumatobacteraceae bacterium
GTCGTCGTGGGCGGCGGCGGCGCCGTCGTGGTCGTTGTCGGCGGCGGCGGCAACGTCGTGGTCGTCGTCGTGGTCGTCGTCGGCGGCGGCGCGGTCGTCGTGGTCGTCGTCGGCGGCGGCGTGGTCGTCGTGGTCGTCGTCGTCGGTGGCAACGTCGCTTCCGTCGTCGTCGTCGCTTCCGTCGTGGTCGTCGCTTCCGTCGTGGTCGTCGGTGGCAACGTCGCTTCCGTCGTCGTCGTCGCTTCCGTCGTGGTCGTCGGGGCTTCAGTCGTCGTCGTCGCTTCGGATGTCGTCGTGGCGTCAGTGCTCGTGGTGACTTCGGGCTCGTCGGCGACCGGGTGATCTCCCGGCGAGATGGCCACGATCAGCCCGGCGAGCACAAACACCGCCGTCATCACCAGGGCGATCACACCGTGTCGAGCGCTGCGCCCAGACTCGCTCATGGGGCTCCTCGGTAACGGTGATCACCGCAGCGCACATGATCCCCCGGGTGGCGTCCGCTCGTGTCGGCGGTCCGGTGAACCTGCGCGTGATGACGGCCGTTGTCCCTCGAGGCCGCAGGGGTCAGCAAGCGGGCGCGGCGGTCGCCGATGGGTGCCACGTCGTGGCGTGCGCGGATGCTCACGGGAGCGGTGGCGGCGACGTGGCCAGGGTGGTCGGGACGGGCGGCGCCGTCGACGGAACAGTTGGAGGCTGCGTCACTGGCGGTGAGGTGGTCGCCGGTGGCGTCGTGGTGGGAGCGGTCGGTCGAGGGATCGTCACGGTCGGCGGCCGCGTGGTGGGACGCACGACCGTGATCGTGGGCGGCCGCACCGGCGGCGCGGTGACAATCGGAGCAGGCGGTGCAGTGGATGTGACCGTCGGCGGAGCAGCCGTTGGACGTGACGAACGACGTGGCGGCGGCTCGGCGAGGCTTTCGACGGCGTCCGTCGCCACCGGCGCCGCGAGGGTGGGCGCCACCTCCGGCACACTGTCGTTCGAAGGAGCCGAGCTCACTTCGGTGGTCTCATCGGCTGCGATTGACGCGCCGTCGACCGTCGGGTCGGTCGTGTCAACGGGGTCGCCGATGAGGCTGTTCGCCGACGACTCCTCGATCCGAGGTACACGTTCCTCGGCTGAATCGTCGGCCTCCAACACCGCTGGAGGTGGGAGGGTGCGGGTTCGGCTGGGCGAGTTCGATTCACCTTGCCACACACCGAAGGTGAACAGGGCTGCTCCGACCCAGATGATGGTCGTGATTGCGAGGAACGGCGCCTTCCAAACCCACGGATGCTCGCGCAGGGAGAGCCGGAGTTCCTGGCGGTTCAACCAGCGAGACATGCATGCCCTCCCTTCGGCGACGATCTCGAGCGTGCGTGCGCATGTGCGAACGCCTCCCAGAGGGTAATGCCAAAGCACAACTGCGCAAAGGGGCGGTGATCACCGCCCCTGCTCGTCGATGAACGATCCATCGACGGTGTCAGCCAACACGAACGCCGGCACCACGCCGTGACCAGGCCTGGCACCACCGACGGTGGAGTAGATGGGCTCAGGGCATCAGGGTGGTGCTGTACTGGTCGCGCAGGGTCTTCTTCGAGAACTTTCCGACGCTGGTCTTGGGAACCTCGTCGATCCATACGACACCCTTTGGCATCTGCCACTTCGCGATCTTGCCCTCGAGGAAGGACAGCACGTCGTCCTCGGTGAGTTCCTCGCCGGGTGCGACCACGACGCAGGCAAGCGGAGCCTCACCCCACCGCTCGTGGGCGACCCCGATCACCGCAGCCTCGGCAATCTTGGGGTGCGCCATCAACTCGTTCTCGAGCTCGACCGAACTGATCCATTCGCCGCCGGACTTGATCAGGTCCTTGGTGCGGTCGACGAGACGCACGAAACCACGTTCGTCAACGGTGGCGACGTCGCCGGTCTTCAGCCAGCCGTCGTCGGTGAAGCTCTCTCGCGAGCGCTCGTCCTCGTAATAGTCGGATGCGATCCAGTTGCCGCGGCACTGCAGCTCGCCACTGCTCTCGCCATCCCAGGGAACCGGATTGGTCGTGCCCGGTTCGACGACACGACACTCGGCGCCGAACACGATGCGACCGACCTGAGTGCGCAGCTCGGCCTGCTCGTCCTGTGGGAGCGTTTCGTGGTCGGAATCGAGGCGACAGACCGCGGCGATGGGGCTGGTTTCGGTCATCCCCCACGCCTGGAGGATCGGCAAGCCAGTCTGCTCGCGGTAGGCCTCCGACAGCGACTTCGGCACGGCTGACCCACCACATGGGATCGAGCGCAGCGCCGAGGTGTCACGCCCCTTCAACTCAGGCAGCACGGCCATCCAGATGGTCGGCACGCCGGCGGCGACGGTGACCTTCTCGTTCACGATCAGGTTCGCAACCGCCGGGCCGGACAGGTCGGGACCCGGCATCACGAGCGTCGCTCCGGTGGCGACAGCGGCGTGCGCGAGGCCCCACGCGTTGGCATGGAACATCGGCACGACCGGCAGGATGACGTCGCTCTCGCAGGCGGCCAGGCTGTCGACGGTCATGGCCCCCATCGTGTGCAGGAACGTCGAGCGGTGAGTGTAGACAACGCCCTTCGGATTGCCGGTGGTGCCGCTCGTGTAACACATGCTCGCGGCGCGGTGTTCGTCGTCGACATCGAATGCGACGGGGTCGGCCGCAGCGAGCAATTCCTCGTAATCGAGCAGCTCGTGTCCAGCAAGGTCGGCGGGGATGTCGCCCTTGCCATCGTCCATCATCACGAGATGCTTCACGCGTTCGAAGGTCGGCAGGAGCGGAGCAAGCAGTCCGAGTAGCGAGCGGTCGACGAAGATCACCTCGTCGTCGGCGTGATTGACGATGTAGGTGAGCTGCTCGGGGAACAACCGGATGTTGAGGGTGTGCAACACGCGACCCGTGCACGGCGCCGCGAAGTACAGCTCGAGGTGACGAGCCGTGTTCCACGCGAACGTGGCGACGCGGCCGTCGGCGGCGATGTCGAGGCTGTCGAGCACGCCGCCGAGTTTGCGGGTGCGCCCCGCCCAGTCTCCATAGGTGGTGCGTTCGAGGCCGGTGCCGGTCGCCGTGACGATCTCCTTGTGCGGGTGGTACTTCTCAGCCCGCTCGAAGATGTGCGGGATGGCGAGTGGGACGTCTTGCATCAGGCCCTGCATGCTGGGCGAACGTAGCGCACCCCGCCGAGCGGCGGTCGACCCATGGCGGTACCGTTGCGCGTCATGACCGAGAGCGCGGCGATCGACGCGGCAGACGCGCCGCACGTGCGCCCTGCGTGGGCGCCGTTGACGCTCGTCGCCTTCGTGCTGCTGGTGATCGCAACGAACGTGGCCAGCGGCGTGTGGGCCCGGTGGGTCGAGACCAACCCGGAGGGCCTGTTGCTGCTGTCGTCCCGCAACCGCTACCTGGCACTAACGCTCGCCGCAGGTGTCTCGGTCCCCGTGTACGTCGTGATCGGATTCCTCCGCATCGGCGCCGCCTTCTTGGTGTGTCACATGATCGGCCGTGCGTATCACGACGATGCCATCGGCTGGTTCCGCAAGTACCTCGGTGTCCGCCAGGATGCGATCGACTCCTTCAACCGCGGGTTCTCGAAGGCCGAGTGGTTCCTGATCCCGTTCTTTGCTGGCTCGAACATCGTCGCCGCGCTGAGTGGCGTGCACCGCACTCCCCCGGTGAGGCTCGCGGTGTTGCTCTCGGTCGGCATCGCCGGTCGCCTGGCGCTGATGTGGTGGCTTGCTCGCACGTTCGAAGCGCAACTGGTCGATTTCCTCGAGTGGCTGCAGCGTTACCAGTGGTGGGCGGTCGGTATTTCGATCGCGCTCGTCGTGCTGGTCAACCTCCGCAACCTCCGCGGCGCCTGATTACATCAGGGGTCAGACCCGCGTTGTAATCGCGCTGTTGATGCAGCTCGCATGGGCGAAACCGTCCCGACGTTGCTAGAACACGCCCATGGCTCAAGTCACCCTCGGCGGCAACCCCGTCAACACGTCCGGAGATCTCCCTGCAATTGGCACCTCGGCGCCTGCGTATTCGCTGGTCGGCGCCGACCTCGGCGAGTTCGACGCCGGCGGATTCGCCGGCAAGAACGTGATCCTCAACATCTTTCCGAGCATCGACACTCCGACGTGCGCAACGAGCGTTCGCCAGTTCAACCAGCGCGCCGCAGGCATGGATGAGACCGTCGTTGTGTGCGTGTCCGCTGACCTCCCGTTCGCCATGGGCCGCTTCTGCGGCGCCGAGGGCATCGAGAACGTGAAGGTCGGCTCGACATTCCGCTCCGACTTCGGGTCGGACTACGGCGTCACGCTGACCGACGGCGTACTCCAGGGCGTGCTCGCCCGCGCTGTGGTCGTCGTCGGCCCCGACGGCACGGTGAAGCACACCGAACTCGTCGCCGAGATCGCGCAGGAACCCAACTACGACGCAGCCCTCGCCGCCCTCTGATTACATCAGGGGTCAGACCCGCGATGTAATCGGCACGACCGCGAGCAGGCTGATCG
>DATLBC010000148.1:0-3445 GCA_035527095.1 Ilumatobacteraceae bacterium
TGAACGGTGCGTCGGACTGCACGACGACCGTATCGGTGTCGGGGGCATCGATGAAACCGAACTCGATCGAGTCGCTGCGGCTGAGCCGGGCCATCTCGCCCTCACGGGTCTTGACCGTGGCGGTTCCACCGAGCGCCTGCAGCAGTGTGACCCGATCACCCTTGGCCAACACTGTTCGATGTCCGGCCGGCACGATCGTGACCTCACAGTCGCGAGGAAGCGCGAAGCCCTTGCGGACCCCGACGCCGACGCCGACGGTCTGATCGTCGGCGGGCTGATCGGTCGGGTCGTGGTCAGTCATGATCGTGTCCGAGACGGCGGGTGATCCAGGTGCGGACGGCATCGACGCTGACGTCGTCGACGATCTGGTCGGCGAATCCGTTGATCAGCAGGCGACGAGCATCTTCGGCGTTGATGCCGCGCGACCGCAGGTAGTAGAGCGCCGTGTCGTCGAGTTGGCCGACGGTGGCGCCGTGCTTGCATGCGACCTCGTCGGCGAGGATCTCGAGACGAGGCTGGGTGTTGACCTCGGCCCGGTTCGACAGCAGCAGGTTGTCGTTCGACTGTTCGGCGTCGGTGCCATCGGCACCGGGGCAGACGTCGATGCCGCCGTTGAACACGCCCGAGCTGGCGTCGTCGAGCAGCCCGCGGAACGATTGGCGACTCGTGCAGTCCTTTGCGCTGTGCACCACCGTGATCTGCTGATCGAGGATCTGCTCGCCGGCGCCGAAGAACAGCCCCGACAGGTCGGCGATCGCGTCGGCACCCGTGAGCTCGACGGTGTAGGCGAGTCGACCGTAGGAACCACCCAGGTTGAACGAGCGGGTGCGCATGGTGCAGCGCTCACCTTGTGTGATCTCGACCCGACTGAGATGGACCTGCTGGGCCGGAAGATCCTGAATGAGAATGTGTTCGAGCGCGGCGTCGTCGCCGAGCACGATGCTCGTATGGACGTTCGAGCCGCCGAATGACGTGCCGATACCGATGCGGGTTTCGACGATGGTGGCCGAGCTACCGGCGCCCAGTCGGATGACGACGGCGCTGGTCGAAGTGTTCGTCAGCGATCCGGGCACGGCCACATCGACGACGTGGATCGGTGCCTCGATCTGGGCGCCGTCATCGATGCGGATCACGGCTCCGTCCGTGGCGTATGCAACGTTCAACGCCGCGTACGCGTCGACGATCGTCGCTCCATCACGATGACCACGGACCGTCGCCGCCCCTGAATCGGCGGCGTCGGCCAGCGTCGAAAGGTGCAGGCCGCCCTCGGCGTCGAACGTGGAGAGCTCAGGCGAGACGACACCATTGACCACCACGATGCGGGGCCCACCGACGTCGGGAATCCGTTGGCCGAGTTCCACCGACTCGCCGACGAGGCCGTCAGCATTCGGTCCGAACGTGAGCTGACCGAGCCGGCGGTGGGGTGCATACCTCCACGCCTCGTCGCGCTTGGTGGGAAATCCGATGCCGTCGAGCACCTCGAGCTCGCCACTCGCGGCGGCGGTCGGACTCATCGTCACGACGACGCGCCGGCGAGCGGACGCTCAGGCGCATCGTTGAGGTCGGTGTTGACGAAGTCGGCGTATCCGTGGTCTTCGAGGTGCAGAGCCAGGGTGTGGTCGCCCGACTCGACGATGCGGCCGTCGACGAGCACATGCACGAAGTCGGGCTTGATGTAGTCGAGCAGGCGTTGATAGTGGGTGATGACGATCATCGACCGCTCGGGGCCGCGCAGTGCGTTGACTCCACCGGCAATGATCCGCAGGGCGTCGATGTCGAGGCCCGAGTCGGTCTCGTCGAGCACGGCGAGGCGTGGCTGCATCACCGCCATCTGGAGGATCTCGTTGCGCTTCTTCTCGCCGCCGGAGAAGCCGGCATTGACGGCGCGGTCGAGGAAGTCCTGCTTCATCTCGACGAGCTGCATGGCCTCTTTCGCGACGGCAAGGAAGTCGCGGGCGCCGATCTCGGTCTCGCCGCGGGCTCGGCGCACCGAGTTGAGCGCCGTGCGCAGGAAGTACATGTTGTTGACGCCGGGGATCTCGACGGGGTACTGGAACCCCATGAAGATGCCCGCAGCGGCGCGAGCTTCGGGCGACATGTCGAGCAGGTCGGCGCCGTCGAGCGTGACGATGCCGCCGATGTCGTAGCCGTCGCGGCCGGCGAGCGTGTGGGCGAACGTGCTCTTGCCCGAGCCGTTCGGGCCCATGATCGCGTGCACCTCGCCGGCGCCGACATCGAGGTCGAGCCCCTTGAGGATCTGCTTGTCGCCAATGGCGGCGGTGAGGTTCTCGACGTGCAGCATCAGCCGACACTTCCTTCCAGGCTCACGCTCAGCAAGCGCTGAGCTTCGACGGCGAATTCCATCGGGAGTTCGTTGAACACCTCACGGCAGAAGCCGTTGACGATCATCGACATCGCATCTTCTTCGGACATGCCTCGCTGGCGGCAGTAGTACAACTGGTCCTCGCCGACCGTCGACGTGGACGCTTCGTGCTCGATCTGGGCACTCGGGTTCTTTACCTCGATGTACGGGATCGTGTGTGCACCACACTCCTTGCCGAGCAGCAACGAGTCGCACTGGGTGTAGTTCCGGGCGTTCTCGGCCGAGCGCATCACCTTGACGAGGCCCCGGTACGTGTTCTGGCCCTGGGCGGCGGAGATGCCCTTGGAGATGATCGTGCTCGTGGTGTCGCGCCCGATGTGGATCATCTTCGTGCCAGTGTCGGCTTGTTGGCGCTTGCTCGACAAGGCGACCGAGTAGAACTCGCCGACGGAGCGGTCGCCCTGCAGGATCACGCTCGGGTACTTCCACGTGATCGCCGAGCCGGTCTCGACCTGTGTCCACGAGATCTTCGCATCGGTGTGGGCGCGACCCCGCTTGGTGACGAAGTTGTAGATGCCACCGACACCGTTCTCGTCGCCCGGGTACCAGTTCTGGACCGTGGAGTACTTGATCTCGGCGCGGTCCTTGGCGACCAACTCGACGACGGCAGCGTGCAACTGGTTCTCGTCGCGCTGGGGTGCGGTACAGCCTTCGAGGTAGGAGACATGCGAGTCGTCTTCGGCGACGATCAGCGTGCGCTCGAACTGGCCGGTGTTCTGCGAGTTGATCCGGAAGTACGTCGACAACTCCATCGGGCAGCGGACGCCCTTGGGGATGTAGCAGAACGATCCGTCCGAGAACACGGCGGAGTTGAGCGCCGCGAAGTAGTTGTCGCGCACCGGCACGACCGAGCCGAGGTGTTCGCGCACCAGCTCGGGATGATCGTGGACCGCTTCGGAGAACGAGCAGAAGATCACGCCCGCCTCGGCGAGCGTCGCCTTGAACGTCGTGGTCACCGACACCGAGTCGACGATGGCGTCGACGGCGACGTTGCTGAGCATCTTCTGCTCGTGCAGCGGGATGCCGAGCTTGTCGAACATGTCGCGGATCTCGGGATCGACG
>DATLBC010000149.1:0-4300 GCA_035527095.1 Ilumatobacteraceae bacterium
ACCGAGCGGTCACATCCCGACGACCACGACCGGGCAACCGAGCTGTTCGGCGTCCAGATCTGGGTCGCGCTCCCCGACGGGACCGAGGACGGATCGCCGTCGTTCGATCACTGTGCGACAAGCGACGTTCCCGAGGCCACCGTCGGCGGCGCCCACATCCGCGTGCCCGCTGGTTGGGCCTGGGGCATGGAGGCACCGATCACCGGGTCGTCGCCGCTGGCCCTCGCCGAGATCCAGCTGGGCGAGGGCGCCGACCTCAGACTCCCGACCGACCACCCCGAGCGGGCGGTCCTCGCGCTCGACGGCGACGTCCGCATCGACGGCACTCGGCTCGCGCAGGGCTCGCTCGCCGTGCTCGATCGCGGAACCCGCCCCATGCTCTCGGGCGCCGGAACGGCGCTGCACCTCGCGGGCGAACCGGTCGGCGCACGGCACATCTGGTGGAACTTCGTCCACTCCGACCTCGACCGCATCGAGGACGCCAAGCAGCGGTGGCTGGCCCAGGAGTTCCCGACCGTCCCCGACGACCATGCGACCTACGTGCCGCTCCCCGGGAGCGGCGGCTGAGTGAGACCGTGGAGATGGACGAGCCACGGCGACGAGAGGGTGAGCCCGACGTTCAACGGCGAGCCGCGGTGGGTCGGGGAATCTGCGTTGCGGGTCTCGTCGCGGTCAGCACTCATGCCGTGGCGGATCGCTCGATGGTCACCGAGGTGAGGTCGTCGGCGACGGTCACCTCGCCGCCATAGCCGCCTGCGCGCAGGTCGTCCACGAAGCCCTCCTTGGTCGACGTGGCGCCGTCGGGCGCAGGAATCAGGTGCGTCAACACGACCCGGGGCACCGAGATCCGCTCGGCCATTGCGCCGAGTTCGACGGTGTCGGCGTGGTAGGCGGCGATGGTTTCGAGGTGTGGAGCGATTTCGAAGAACCCGCGGAGGACGTCGGTCCGGAACGCCTCGTGGACCAGAACGTCGGCGTCGGCCGCCAGGTCGGCGACCTCGTCACACACTCTCGTGTCACCCGAGATGACCACGACGCCTTCGGGCGTCTCGATCCGGTAGGCGACGGCCGGCGTCACCGGCTCGTGGTGAACACAACGGGCCAGCACTCTGACGCCCGCCGCGTCGTCGCGCCACACCTCGGTCGGCCCGTCGACCGCTGCGGCAGGATCGAAGGCCACGATGGACGGGTCCGGGTGGTCGGTCCTCCCGACGTGCTCCATCCTGATCGCGATGTCGGTCTCCCACGGAACCATGATCTTCTCGAGGAAGTCGATAGAGGGGCCGGCCGGAGCAATCACCGGCAGCGGTTCGAAGCTGCCGTGGTTCTCGAGCCAGCGGGCGAACAGCAGGTCGACCAGGCCCGTCAGGTGGTCGGAGTGGTGGTGGGTGACGAACAGCGCGCACAGCTCGTTCATCTGCACGCCGGCCTCGCACAGGCGCAGGGCGGTGGCCCGACCCGCGTCGAACTGGAGGCGCACCTCGCCGCATTCCACGAGAACGCCCGGCCCAGCCCGCCCGGGTTCGAGGTGCGGGACTCCGGTTCCGGTCACGGTCACGACGGTCGCCATGACCGTGGTGATAGCAGGTCGAACGGGCTGCGGACCGCCGATCATGCAGCCCCGGCGAGGCTGGTGAGAAGATGCAGCCATGACTGAGCTGACCTTCGGAGTGTTCATCCCCCAGGGCTGGAAGATGGAACTCGCGTCCATCGACGACCCCGTCGACAAGTGGAACAAGGCGGTCGAGATCGCCGTGCTGGCCGAAGAACTCGGCTACGACTCGCTGTGGGTCTACGACCACTTCCACAACGTCCCGGTGCCGGCTCACGAAGCCATGTTCGAGTGCTGGACCACGATGGCCGCCATTTCGCAGCGCACCAGCCGCATCAAGCTCGGCCAGATGGTGGGCTGCGCGCCCTACCGGGAGCCGTCGCTGCTGGCGAAGCTCACCTCGAACCTCGACGTCATCTCGGGTGGACGTCTGATCTGGGGCGTCGGCGCCGGGTGGTACGACAACGAGTTCAAGGGCTACGGGTACGACTTCGGGTCGGCGGCCGATCGCATCAGGGTCATGAAGGAGACGGTCGAGATCGTGACCGCCATGTGGTCCGAACCCGACGTGTCCTACGAGGGACGCCACTTCACGCTCGACGGTGCCCAGTGCGACCCCAAGCCGCTCCAGAGCCCACGCCCACAGGTCCTCATCGGTGGCGGCGGCGAGCAGTTGACCCTGCGCGTCGTCGCCCGACTGGCCGACGCGTCGAACTTCGGCGGCAAGCCGCACGAGTTCGCCAACAAGTGCGACGTCCTACGAGGCCACTGCGCCGACGTGGGTCGCGACTACGACGAGATCCAGAAGACGTGGTCGCCCGAGGTCTTCATCCGCGAGTCCGAGCAGGAGATCATCGACGGCGGGACCCGCAGCTTCTACGGCGAGCCCTTCGAGTCGTGGCGCGACGGCAACCTGGTCGGCACCCCCGAGCAGGTCGCTGCGAAGGTACAGACCTACATCGACCTCGGCTGCACCGGCTTCTACCCGTGGTGCTCGGACTACCCCGACACCGACTCGATGCGCCTCTTCGCCGAGCAGGTCATCCCGCAGGTCCGATGACCATCCTGATCCCCGGGTGCCGACATCAACGGGACGCGGGAATCACAACGTCGTGCTGACCGTGTCGTGATGGTGCCGGGCGATCAGGCGGGGCCGGCGACGAACACCGGGATCTCCCGGTCGGTGTTGGCCTGGTAGTCGGCGTCGTCGATGCGACGAGGGCGTATTCACCGTCGTGCTCGACCCGCATCAGCGCGAACTTGCGGATCTTGCCGCTCTTCGCCCCTCGGGTGGCAACGAGGATGATCGGGATGCCCGTGTCCATCAGCGTGTTGGCTTCGGCCCCACCCGAGGCCTCGTAGGCCGCGACCTGATCGTTCACCCAGTCCCACACACCTGGTGCCTCTTCTCCCGTCAGTGGCATGGGTCGACCCTAGCCAAGGACCGAGGCCGCACCTCAGCCGCCGACCCGCCCGAACCGCCACGGTGGGTCAGGGCCGTCTGGGACACCTTGAACCCCCAGCGTGTGCATCGATCGCGATTGATCAAGGTGCATTGACATCTTCGAGTCGTGCCGCGAGCACGCTCGCCAACGCGATCTGGCCGGTACGTTCGGCCGCGTCGAGGTTGTCGGCCAGGAACGCCCGATCGCTGCGGGTCGAGGTGGGGAGAGCCGACAGGGCGTCGTCGGGCAGTTCGGGCGGAAGGGTCTCGACCGCGCCGAGGGCTCCGACCGACGCGAGATTGATCATCGTCCGAATGCACTTGTCGCAGCGGCCGCAGTTGTACTCGCCGGTGTTCTGCCAGCAGACCCTCAGATGGCGACGAACCACCGGGTGATCGATGATCGCCTCGATCTTCTCCGAGCGGGTTCGGTCGGCATCGTGGCGCACGATGCTCACCCACTCGTTCCCCATCGGCTCCTCGCCGACTCCTTCGGTCGGGAGGTGCTTCTCGACGACGGAAGCAGCAAACCAGAGCTCGCGGAATCGGTTGGCCATCGCCAGACCGACCGCGTCGATGCCGGCATGGACGTACAGGGCCCAGTCGGCGCGGGTGTCGCTCCATTCACGCAGGTCGGTGGTGACCTCGCGAAGAGGAAGTCCGATCTCGTCGGCCGCACGGCGGATCCGATGGTTGACGACCGCCTGCTGTCGCCAGTCGTGCAACGCGATGTCGAACCCGTGAACGAAGACGAGGTCGTCGATCAGGTCGCGATTCTGGAGCACCATGTGGAACGAGTCGAGGCCCGCGGTGAACATCGCGCCCACCCCGCGACCGGTCGGAGGATCGGCCAGCGGCTGCCGGTGCCGGGCCCGGATCGGTTGGGATTCGAGGCCGTCGACGAGACGGAAGAAGCGCTCCTGTCGCCCCCGGAGTCGGCGCTCGGTCTCGGTGCCGATCGCCGCGCGGAGCAGGGTCGGCTTCTGCTGGTGCATCGCAGCTCCCGCAGCGATGGCCAGAAACGGGTCGCCCACCGCGGCTTCTGGGCAGTCGACCCCGTCGAAGAACACGGACTGAGGGCCGCGGCCGGTCAGCATGAGCGCGCTGATCCGGTGCGGTGTCCAGCGGACAGCGCCGACGACGACGGGTCGCCGCATCCTCGGGCTCGGCATCAGTGACCGCGTGCGATCCACTCGTCGAGGTGGGGAGCCTCGTCGCCGATGGTCGTGGTGTCGCCGTGCCCGGTGTGGACGACGGTGTCGGGCGGCAACGTGAGCAGCGTGGTCCGGATCGACTCGATGATC